>JACQVP010000063.1 GCA_016209715.1 Candidatus Omnitrophota bacterium | reverse complement strand
GTCCCGTCCATTCCCGCTGACCCTGTAAATCTATCCTCATAACTTAACCAGATTTGTAAAATTATCTTCTAGACCGAATCTAATTGAAAAAATTTGCTTTCACGATTCAAGCCGAATCCTGACTCTCTTTCAGGGATTCTCCCTATAAAGCCCGCCCGGGCCCCCTTTTAGACTATTTCATGACCGGGAAGTTCAATCCGGAGGAGGGCTCTGGCCATGAATGCGAATCTTCGTTTTTTGAAGGAAGCTCTGGTCACGGAAATCACGGGAGCTTTGCGGCATAAGAGGCATTATTTCCGGGCCCGCCGCATGAGCGATCCCGCGCTCACGGAGGAATTTCTGGAGCACGCGCACCGGTGTTTCGCGGGCCGTATCGCGCGCCGCATCGCCGAGCTCGGCGGGGACCCCGGCGTCGATTCGGAGAGCCTGGTGATGTGGAGCGATCTCGAATCGGCTCAGGAACTGTCCCCGGCGGAGATGGTGGCGGCGGATTTCGCGGCGGAGACGAGCGCCATTCGCTCCTATAGCGGCATGGTGCGCCGGATCGGCAAGGGGGACCCCGCGACCCGCCGGTTGATGGAAGAAATCGTGGCGCGAAAGAAACGGCACGCCGTCCGCCTCGCGAAGATCGCGCGCGGCCTCTGTGTGGCCCGCGCCGCCGAATAAGCTCAAGCTTCCGGCTATTCGGCCGAAGTTGTGATATGTTTCACGAGCGCTTCATGGAAGCCGCGCTGGAAGAAGCGCGCAAAGGGCTGGCCGAAGGCGGCATCCCGATCGGGTCGGTCCTGGTGAGGGACGGCGAAATTATCGGGAGGGGGCACAACCGCCGCGTGCAGAATAAGTCGGCGATCCTTCACGCCGAAATGGATTGCCTGGAAAATGCGGGCCGCCTCAAAGCCGCGGATTATCAAAGGTGCGTGATCTATTCCACGCTTTCACCGTGCGACATGTGCACGGGCACTATCCTTCTTTATAAGATCCCTCAGGTCGTGATCGGGGAAAATGAGACCTTCAAAGGCCCCGAGAGCTACTCCGAAAGCCGCGGGGTCAGGATCACCAATCTGCAGAATGAGGAATGTAAGAATCTTATGCGCGGCTTCATCCGCGCCAGGCCCGAGCTTTGGAATGAGGACATCGGGGTAACGTCATAGCAACCGTAATCAGCGAAAGGACGGCATATGAAAAAGGCGATGGCTGGGTTGTTCATACTGATGGTGGCCGGCATGGGCTTCGGATTTGTGAGCGCCGCTCATGCGGCCGAAGGGGATCAGGAAGCTCTGCTGGCGGCGTCGGAGCGGTTTTACGCGGCTTTGAACTCGATGTTTACCGGAGAGATCGAGCCGATGAAGGCGGTCTGGTCGCACGCGGATGATGTGGCGTACATGGGGCCCGGCGGCGGGTTGATCACGGGCTGGGAGAAGGTTTCGGCCATTTGGGATGAGCAGGCGGCCCTGAAATTAGGCGGCAAGGTCACGCCCGTTGACATGGCGATGACCCTGGGGGAAGACATGGCGGTGACCTACGGTACCGAGATCGGCGAAAACTATGATCAGGAAGGGAATCTCCAAAAGGTTTCTATCCGGGCCACCAATGTTTACCGGAAAGAAAACGGCGAATGGAAAATGATCGGCCATCACACCGATTTGCTTCCGTATCTTGAGGAGAGCCTTCGATCCAAGGGCGCTTAAAGCGCCGGTCCCAACAGCTCCTCTTGTCCTGTACATCGCCGAGGAATTCGCTTATAATTCTCCTCTGCCATGACCAAACCCGCCCCTTCAGCGGGCCTCCTCCTTTTGACGATGCTTTTGCTCCTTCCGGTTTCCCTGCAAGCCGGTTTGGCCGACATCCTCGGCGGGGCCTCCGATAACCCGGAAGAAAAGAAACAGGAACCGCCTTCTTCCGACCAGTCCGCGGCGTTAAACGAAAAAATGCAGGGCCAGCTCGATCAGCTCGAGCAGAGGCTGGCGGCGGCCCGCACCCCCGAGGAACGTCAGTCCATTCAATCGATGATGGTTTATTATCAGAACCTGCAGAAGGGTTTCCGGGAGTCTGAGCAGCCGGTCTTTCCGGGATATGAAGACCGGGTTTTCAACGCCCGCCGCCAATATTTCGATTACCAAATTCAGCAGCTGGAAAAGCAAATGGCCGCGACGGCCGATCCTTATCAGCGGGAAGCCCTCGCGGGTGCGATCGAATCTATGAAAAACAGCCAAAGCACCGATCGCGTCACTTATAGCGACTTGTTGAAAAGCGCTGAAGACGTGACCGGCATTCCCAATGAGCCGGCTCCCGAGACGCCGCCTTCACTGCCCACGCCTGCCGACCCCCTGAGCTCCGAATCGCCGGAAGATTTGCCCGAAGAGGGCCCGGAGGAAAAAGAAAAAGGCCCGGAAGGCAAATCGGAATGGACGGATGAACAGGGCAATCAACACACGGTTGAGAGGGACGCGGACGGAAACAAAATCGAAACCACGGAATACAAGGATGGGCGCGTGGAACGCGTCGAGACCCGCGCCGACGGCACGGTGATTGAAACCAGCTCCTCTCCGGAAGCGGGTACGACCGTCAAGACCACCCGGACGGGTGAAGACGGGCGGCGCATTGAAACCACGGAGCTGCCGGACGGTGCCCGCCGCACGGTTACGACCGATCCGGCCACCGGCGAAACCGTCACGGAATTTGAAGAGAGCGGGTCCGGCTCCGGCGGCAGTATCACGGAACAGCGGGACAGCCAGGGCCGGCTGGTCAGCCGCACGCGCACGGACTCGTTTGGAAATCCCACGATCACCGAGACCGACGATCAGGGCCGGACGGTGGAGGCGCGCGTCGATCCCTGGCAGCATACGACCGTCACGGAATTTGACCGCGACGGCTACGGCACGGAACGCGTTTATGATCCGGACGGCAATCTCGTCTCGGAGAAACGGGTGTTGGTTGAAAACCGCGCGGATGACATGGGAAATACGGTCCGCACCACCCGCTATGATGAGGGGCCGGCCCGCGAGCTGGTGCTCGATCAGAACGGCGATGTTCTGGAGAGGCGAGAGGCGGAGGGCCGCGAAATCGAGCCCGGGCGCCATCTATTCGAAGAACAAAAGCGGGAACTCGGTTTGAGGCAGAACTGGGAAGATCTTTCCGACCGGGACCGGGAACAGTACCGTCGCGATCAGGAATTCATCGATCAGAACCGGGAATCGCGGGAGCGGCTGGAGGCGCAAAGAGAAAAGGATCAAGCGCGCCGGGAAGCTTCTCTCGACAAACTGGGGGAAGACGAAAGAGTGCGGCAGGAAGCCGAGCGCGGGAAATTGGAAGCGATCCGGCAGGAGCAAGCCGAGCGCCAGGCCGCGCTCGACGCCGAAAAGGCCGCGGCTGAACAAGCCGCCGCGGACGCGCGCGAAAAGGGAAGCCGGGCGCGCGCTCAGGAAGAGCAGGAGCGCCGGCGCCAGGCCGAATTCGACCGCCGCTGGGAGGAGGCCGATCCGCAGACTCCTCAGGAAGTCCGCCAGTTTGAAATGGACATGATTCAGGAAGAAATGCACAAACGCCGCGATTATTACCGCCGGGTCATCGAAACCGGCGCCATCGCGTCGACGGACGAGAATGGCAACGCGACTAAAATTCCGGCCACGCCCGAGCAGCTGCAGGATGCCCGGAGACGCGTCCAGCTTGCCGACAACCTGGACCAAATGCTGAAGGTTGACGGCGCCAACCACCTCGCCCAGCTTCACACGGCGCGCGAGTATTCAAAGCTCATGGGCGGAAGCTTTGAGCGCGGCAACACGGGCCGCGATGAGCCGCTGGCGCAGGCCGCCAAGCGTTCTTTCGATATGAGCGATCTGGCCGGGGCCCGGGGCGAGAGCGATGATCTTCTTCGCCGCGCGGAAAACGACGCGCTGCGGCGGGCCGGTATCGCGACGCGCGAGGATGTTCAAAGCGGGATCCTGGCGGGCAGTAAAGAGATTGCCTATGGGATGACGGATTGGTTCAGTTCGATGAATCCCGCGGACCCGTTGATGACTCTCGCATTTCAGCAGGACATGTCCGGCGCGGACATGGGGCGTGAGCTCACGGTCGGTGAAGCGGTGTACGAAGCCGGGGCGTCGGCCGCGGGCGAGCTGGTTTTCGGGGGGCTCGCGGGCCGCGTTCTTCCCGGCGCGGATGATTTCGTAGGGACCGGGCGCACGGCATCGGGCGGCGCCGCGAATCCGGATCCGGCTGTCGGTCAACTCAAACGCATTGACGCGCCTGACGGGCCGCCGGCCGTCTCGGCAAAGATGCGGCCGACGATCGAATATCCCGCGGGCACGAAAACAACGCCGCGTCTCGGCCGCAAAACCGAAATCACGGAAGCCCCGAAACCGCCGGCGGCGGCCCCGAAGGCAGTAGACCTCGATGATGCCGATGTCCCTGAAGACCGGACGAAGCGCGTCCCGGCGCCCGTCGGTAAAGATATTCTTCAGAAGGACCTGAAAGAAGTGGGCCGTCTGCGCAAGGAATGGATGTCCACGCCGCAGGCCCAGCGCGAGGCCTTTGACGCCCAAGTTCATAAGGCACTCCAAGACGCCGCGGGCCAGGGTGACAAGTGGGCCAGGCGCGTGCTCGACGATCTCAAAAGCCAGGACGCGGGCCGCAAGTTCGATTATTTTTATGAGCCGGCGCTCAAGGGCTACGGCGTCGCCGACGGCAATTTTAAGAAGAATTACGTTCAAGTGAACCCTTATGATCCCGGTACCGCCAAACTGCGCAGTCCGGAGTCGGTCGCCAGCAGCATTGTTCATGAATACGCCCATACCTATAAAGGCGAAAAGTCCTGGGCCGCGCAGAATAAGCCTGGCTTCAAAGGGCCGGAAACCAAGGGCCGGCTGAACGAAGTGCGCGCGCATTTGGCCGAATCGATTTTCCAGCGCAATCTCAAAGAGGCGCGGCGGCAATCCGGCCAAGCGTTTGACGATACGCGTTTTCGCGAACTGGACGGCATGCTGAGATCCTATCCGACGAAAGCCGCGGCGGGATCGGTCACGCGCGGCCGGGAATTGACGCGCAATTTGCAGGACAACCTGGCCGCCTCGGAGCCCTATGGCGAACGGTTCAGCGCTAATCCGGAGGTTGCGGCGGAAAGGATCTCGACCTATCGCGGCGGAAGCATGCAGGGAATCCAGGAACGCATACGCAACACCCCTCCCGGCCCCAAGCGGGACGCGCTGATGAAGGAGATACGGCAAGAAGGCGGGAACATCACTCCGATGGAAGTGGCCATCGACCGCGCGGCCGATGCCGTTGAATAACTCGAGAAAGGAAAAGTCATGTTAAGAAATCCTTCGTTCCGGTTTTTGGGCTTCCTCATGATCGCGTTCTTCTTGACGGTCTCGCCGGCTTTCGCGCAATCCGAAATCGAAATTATATTCGACGGATCACGCAGCATGAATGATCCGATTGAAGGGGGGACGAAACTGGCCTTGGCTAAACAGGCGATGAGCACGGTTGCCGGCCAAATCCAGCCCGGCTCACGGGTAGGCCTGCGGATCTTCGGCACCACGTCCATTCAAGGCAATATGCTGCAGTCTTGCGAAGATTCGGTGCTGGCCATGCCGATCGCGCCGTTTCGCGGGGACGTGATGCTTGAAAAAGTGCAGGGGCTCCAATCGTTTGGCATGACCGCTCTCGGCCATTCTCTTGAGCTGGCGGGCAGGGATTTCACCCCCTCGCCGGATATCAAAAAAACGGTCATTTTGATCAGCGACGGCGAGGAAACCTGCGGCAAAGACCCGATCGCGGTGATGCAGAACCTAAAGGCCCAGGGCATTGACATCAAAATCCACGCCATCGGCTTTGACGCCTCCGAGGCCGCCCGCGCCCAATTGAAAAAACTCGCCGATGTCAGCGGCGGCAGTTACACGGAAGCGAGCAATGTGGGCGAGTTGGAAAAGTCTCTCGAAGAGGCGGCGCAAAAGGAAATGCTGCTCGTGCCTCAGAAGGAAGCCAAACCCAACCTGCTGGCCGCTTCCGAAGGAACGCGCATCGTCTCCTCCACCAAGCCCGGGCTTGCCGCCCTGATCGACGGCAGTGAAGAGGCCATGAAAGATGCGGTTTGGCAGGGAGACAATATCGTTTTCTCGTTTAAGGACGGCCAGGCAGCGTTGATAGAGGCCCTTGCCGTGCCGGTTTTCGAGACGCATCAATACAATCCGAGTTCTTTGGAACTTTGGGGATCGGCCGCCACGGCCGATGAAAAGGCGTTTTTTCCGCTGAGCAAGATCGAAGTGAAAAACCAGGTGATGTTCCAGGAGGTGTATCAGGAATTCGCCTTTGATCCGCCTGTGGCCGTGCGTCATCTGAAAGTGGTGTTCGGCCCGGGCGCGGGCGGCAGTCAATCCTATCCGAGAGAACTCCGCGCTCACGGGCGCTATCTGACGGAGGATGAATTCAAGGAGGCCCAAAGCCGGACCGGCCGGCAGGAAATGAATGTCCTGGCCGCCGCCAACGGCGGTGTTTTTATCGCGGGGGCGCGGCCGGAATTTGCCAAGTTGATTGACGGCACTTTCGATCATCCCGGCGAGTCCGTGGTCACCTACGGAAACGAGGAAGGTATTTTTGGGTTCCGGGATAACCGGACGGTGGTGATCACGAAAGTCGCCGTCCCCATTTTTGAGGCTTCTCAATACAACGTCAAGACGATCGAGATCTCCGGGTCGAAGACCTCGCCGACTTCGGGCTATGAGCCGCTGGGAACTTTTGAAACGATGAATATGGTTTTCGCCGGCAACGCCTACCAGGAATATGTTTTCGCCGCGCCGGTCCCGGTGCGGTATATCAAAGTCAAACTCGTGGATGCCCACGGCGGCGGATATGCAAAAACCCACGAACTCCAGGCCTTCGGCAAGTACGAATAAGCGCTGACTCAGCCCAACACCGGGCCGACGGGAGTGTCGAGAACGTCGGCGAAGGCGCGGACCACTTCGATTTCTTCGGGAAGACAGACGCTGTCGCTTCGGATGGAGCGCGCGCAGGCGCGGAGAAAAACTTTCTTTTGAGCGGGCTTCAATCCCTGCAGGACGGAGAGCGCTTGCTCGACGGAGCCGGGATCGGCCGTGTCGGAGGCCTTGAATGCGACGGCCGGGGCGCCTTCGCCCCAGTGGGCGGCCGCTTCCCGGAACGCGGCCTCGGCTTTGGCCGGGTTTCCGCAATGGCCGGTGTTCGCGAGAAACGCGAAAAGAACCATTCCCGCCTCGAGGATTTCCTTTTCACCCGCCGCCGCTTCCCGCTTCATTTCCCTCCCGAATACGCCGTCGAGATGATGCAGGGCCACGATTTTGAGCGCCAATTCAAAAGGATAGACTTTGCCGTCCGCGGCGATCAAAACCTCCGTGTCGTTCCGGAACATGGCGTATTGCGCCGGCGACAGCGTCGAGAGGGACGGCAGGGCGAGGTCCACGAGCGGCAAGCGCAGGCGGACGGGCAGGGCCGATGCGGCCTGGGCGATTTTCAAGAGGCGCTGGTAGACGAGATAGTTGCCGTGCTGAAAAAGATGCCGGCGCTGAATTTTCTTGGTTTCTTCGCGGGCCGGTTCCAGCAGGAGAGAATAGAAGACGGCGCGCGCGCCGACGGCGTCCCTTAAATTCTCCCGGATGAATTCCGGGATTTCGGCGATGAGCGAGGCCGACCATGCCAGATGGGATTCGTTCAATTGGCCGAGCCCGGCGAGGAGGGCGTTCACTTGCAGGGCCGCGGCCGAAGGCACGGCGAGCGGGGGTTTGGGCTTTTCGATGACGGGACGCGGCTTCTCGGGATATCTGACCAGGGGCCAGGCGCCGTCGAAGGCGGGATCCAGCTGTTTGATCCGCTGCTCGAGCGGGGGATGCGTGTCGAACAGGCGGGCCAGCGCGAGACCTTTGGCGAAATAAAGGTGGCTCGCCTCTTCGGCCCGGGGATGCTCGAGGACGGAGCGGTGTGACAGGCCGCCGATTTTCTTGAGCGCGCCGGCAAGGCCGACCGGGAGGCGGGTGTATTGGACGGCCGAGGCGTCGGCCAGCGATTCCCGCTGGCGCGAGATGGCGCTCTTGATGAGCCGGCTGAAAAAAACTCCGATCCAGCCGACCAGCCAAAATGTGAAACCGGTGATGGCGACGGCGCCGAGGATGCCTCCCCCGCCGCCTCCCCGTTTGCGGGAGCCCCGGGGCCGGCAGACATCCAGCAGGCCGCGCCCGATGACGGTCATCATCAGGATGCCGTGAAGGATGCCCATGAGGCGGAGATTCAGGCGCATGTCGCCGTTCAGGATATGGCTGAATTCATGGGCGATCACGCCCTGCAATTCGTCCCTCGACAAGAGCTTGACGGCCCCGTGGGTGACGCCGATGACCGCGTCGCGCGTGGAAAATCCCGCCGCGAAGGCGTTGATCGATTTTTCCTCGTCGAGCAGGTACACGGGAGGGACGCCGGTCCCCGACGCGATGGCTACCTCTTCGACGATATTCAGGACCTGCCGCTCTTCCGGGTCCGTTGTTCCCGGCGGGAGGAGCCGGCCCCCGAGAAATTCCGCGACGGCGCGGCCTCCCCGGCTCAATTCGATGATTTTGGCCACGGACCCGATCAGCACGATCGCAAGGACGGCGAGCGATGTCCCGAGGCCAACGGCCGGGTCCCAAAAATTTTGCGGGAAGGCGAGGGAATGAAACCGGAAGGCGCGCTCCTGATCAATGAAAGTGAGGGCGTAAAGGACGGCGGGGTATACGGCGAGGATGATCAGCCCGACGGTGATGAGATAAAAGAGGACGAGCCAGCGGGTCTTCGAGCGGGCGCGTTCCTGCTCCCGGAAGAAATTCACGCCGGGCCCTTAAAATTTGACGGCCGGGGCGGAGGACGAGCGGTCGTCGCCTTCGAGGAGCGCCGCGGGGCCGAAACCGAGGGGGCCCGCCGCGAGCACGGCCGGAAATTTTTCCCTCGCGGTGTTGTACTCGGTAACGGTGTCGTTGAAGGCCTGGCGCGCGAAGGCGATGCGGTTTTCCGTGGAGGCGAGCTCTTCCATGAGCCGCATCATGTTTTGGTTGGCCTTGAGGTCCGGATAGGCCTCGGAAAGGGCCAGGAGTTTTGTTAAAGCGCCGGTCAGCCCGGCCTCGGCACCCCGCAGGGATTGCATGGCCCCCGGATCGCCCGGCGACGCGGCGGCGCGTCCGGCCGCGGCAACCGCCTGATTGCGGGCCTGAATGACGGCCTCGAGCGTTTCGCGCTCGTGTTTCAAGTATCCTTTGGCGGCCTCGACCAGGTTCGGGACGAGGTCATAGCGCCGCTTCAACTGGACGTCGATTTGCGCGTAAGAATTTTTATAGCGGTTGCGGAGACTGACGAGATTGTTGTAAATCGCGGCCAAGGCGAGCGCCAAGACGGCGAGGATGGCGACGAGGACGAGGAAGACAATCATGGGCCGCTCCTTTCGTTATGGGGCAAATTTACCACGAATGCCGGCCCTCAGGCAAATGGTGTAAAATAGACGCCGTGTGCGGACGATACTCGCTCTCGGCGAAGACCAAAGACCTGGAAAACGAATATCTGGATCTGGCGGGGAAAATTCCCCTCCTCCGCTCGCGCTACAACATCGCGCCCTCGCAAGAGGCCCTCGTGATCCTGCAGGAAGAAAAGAAATCGCCGCGGTTTGACCTGCTCCGGTGGGGACTCGTCCCGTCCTGGGCCAAGGAGGCGTCCATCGGCGCCCGCATGATCAACGCGCGCGCGGAGACCTTGCTCGAAAAACCTTCCTACCGAGGCCTCATCCGCCGCCGCCGCTGTCTGGTGGTGGCGGACGGATTCTATGAATGGAAGGCGGAGGGCGGAAAAAAACAGCCGTATTACGCGCGGCTCCGGAGCGGGGAAAGCTTCACCTTCGCGGGCCTGTGGGACGCCTGGCTCGCGCCCAACGGCAGCGAGGTGCGGACGTTCACCATCATCACCACGGCCCCCAATGAGCTCATGAGGTCCATCCACGACCGGATGCCGGTGATCCTCCCCGCGGGGGAACGCGGCGAATGGCTCTTCCCCGGCAACTCCGACACGAGCATCCTCAAACAGCATTTGAAACCTTACCCGCCTCAATACATGGAGGCCTTCCCCGTCTCGACCCTCGTCAATTCTCCCGGCAATGACGTCGCCGATTGCGTGAAACCGGCCAAGCCGAATGGTTAATTCCCCCTCGTTCAACCGGAAAGAAATGGTACAATCCGAAAAAACGCGGAGGGGGCCATGAAATCATCCAAACTTTGTTACGCGTACGCGGCCCACGGCCCGAAATCGAATCTTCGCCCGTTCCGGTTCCGGCGCCGCGCCGTCGGACCGAACGACGTCCTCATCGAAATCCTTTATTGCGGGATTTGCCACTCCGACATCCACACCGCGCGGAACGAATGGCAGAACACGGCCTATCCGGTGGTGCCGGGCCATGAAATCGTCGGCCGGGTGAGAGAAACCGGCGCCAGGGTGATGCGTTTCCGCCCGGGCCAGATCGTCGGCGTGGGCTGTTTCGTGGACAGCTGCCGGAAATGCGACCATTGCCGCGCGGGGCTCGAGCAGTATTGCGACGCGGGCGTTTCCTGGACTTACAACGGGACCCTGCAGGACCGGAAGACCGGCACTTTCGGCGGTTATTCGGACCATATCGTGGTGGATCAAAATTACGTTCTCCGGATTTCCCACAAATCCAATCTGGCCGCGGTGGCGCCCCTCCTTTGCGCCGGGATCACGACGTATGGGCCGCTCCGCCATTACGGCGTGAAGCGCGCCGACAAGGTGGCGGTGGCCGGCCTCGGCGGTCTCGGCCACATGGGCGTAAAGATCGCGGCCTCGCTGGGCGCGGAAGTCACGGTGATCAGCACTTCGGCGGAAAAGGAAAGGGACGCCCGCCGGATGGGGGCGAAAAAGTTCCTGCTCTCGAGCCGCCCGGAAAATTTCGGCAAGTTCGAGAATTATTTTCATTTCATCCTGGACACCGTCTCGGCCCCGCATGATCTCGACCGCCTGCTCGGCCTTCTTCGCCGCGACGGCACGCTTTGCGTGGTCGGCGCGCCCGGCGTGCCGCAGAAAATCGACCAGTTCAACCTGATCATGAAGCGCCGGAAGTTCGGCGGCTCGCTCATCGGCGGGATCCGGGAGACGCAGGAGATGCTGGATTACACCGCCCGCCGCGGCATTGTCTCCGACATCGAGCTCATCCCCATCCAAAAAGTGAACGAAGCCTACGCCCGCACCGTGCGCGGCGACGTGAAGTACCGCTTCGTCATCGACCTTCAATCCCTTGGCCCCGCCAAAGCCTAAGATCTATCTCGAAAGAAGGGGCGGCGGCAAGGTGGTGACGCTGGTCGCGGGCCTGCACACTTACGGCGAGCGGAGGCTCGAGGCGATGGCGCGCGAATTCAAGGCGGCCTGCGGCGCCGGAGGCACGGTGAAAAACGGCGTGATCGAAATCCAGGGAGACCAGCTCGAAACGATCCGCGGCTGGTTCGAGAAACAGAATTCCGGTCTCAGCGTTCCCCCGAGCGCTCCGGGGATTCCCTCTTAACGACCGTCAGACGCGCCCTGCTAACAAAGCCTCGCGGCGCCCCCTATGATAGAGGCCACGAGGTGATTGCCATGAAAACGCCCGCAAGCATTCAAAGCCACCCGGTCCACGCCATGCTGGTCGCTCTGCCCTTGGGATTGTGGATCTTTTCTTTCATTTGCGATGTCCTGTACCAAGTTTATGGGGCCGAAGATTGGCGCATCACGGCCTTTTTGACCATGGGCGGCGGGATTGTGACGGCGCTGGCCGCATCGGTGCCCGGCCTGATGGATTATCTGTACGTCCGGAATAGGAACGAGTCTGTGAAGAAGATCGGCGCCTTTCACCTGGGGCTCAACCTCGCGGCGGTGCTCCTCTACGCGGTCAATTTTTATTTGCGCCTCCAATTGCCGGGAGATCACAAACTGCCCATCGCCCTTTCGGCGGCCGCGATCTTGATTCTCACGATTAGCGGCTGGCTCGGCGGCGAGATGGTCTACGTCCACCGCGTGGGCGTGGAGGAAAAAGAGGAAGCCGTGCATTCCGCGATGGAGAAGAGCTTCAAGTACAGATAGGAACAAGAATCAGGATCGCCACCCGCCCGGTGCTCACGGTGAGCACCGGGCAAGAAGAACTCAGGTCAGGAGTTTGTGTGCTTCCAGGTGGAAGCATAGGCGAAATGGCGGTTCAGGACAAATTGCGTCCCGGTGGTCCCGCCGAAATACGCCGCCAGCAAACCGAGAAGGCTGCCGAAGAAAAGCGTCCACAAGGCGGCCGTGGTGTAATTCGCCGCCGTTTTCGCTCCGCGGCTCACCTTCGCGCCCACGCCTTGCATGATGGCGTCAGCTTCGCTTTCGGAAAGGCCGGTCCGGTCCAGCAGGATTTCTTTCGCGCGATCCTGGTCACCGCGCGCCAATTCTCCGCTGATCGTGACCAAGGTTGCGTTGTCCAGCCGGTCGATGGCTTCGCGGACTTCGCCCCGGCGGACTTCATCGCCGCTCACCGCGCTCACGCCTTGCGCCATCGTCTCCTTGAGCTGGGTTTGGACCCGGTCTCCGAGGCTGCGTTCTCTCTCTCCCCGTTGCTCGTTTTGCTGGGCAACCGGCGCCGAGACGGCCAGCCCGAACCCGATTTGCCCCGCCGCCTGTCCCACGGTCATCAGTCCCGCGGTTCCGAAAAACAGGGCCATCACATTGGCCAGCGCCCAAACGCTGATCCCGTGGACGGCACCGGTGAGCCGGTCGATTTCCCCCGCCAGAAACCCGGCGAACAGGCCGCCGAGAAACATGCAGCCGACCCAGGTCAGGAAAAGCCAGAACACGGAAGCCAGGGTCAATCCCCCGGCGCTCATCTGGCCCTCCGACAGGTTAATGCCGGAGATTCCGATAGCCGACCCGAGAACCGAGAACAAAAACCCAAATGCCGCGGCAAGGATGTACCCGGCCACAATGGCCCCCCAACTGATATGGGAATGGATCCTTCCTTCCGCTGTCAGCTCTTCTTTCACTATTGCTGATTGGTCCATCGCGCACCTCCCTTTTAAACACACTTTTAGGCTATCTTGCCTCCGGGGGGACCGGTATCAGAATGCTTCCCAAAAGGGCTCATACAAGCCGAGAAAAGCACAGGGGTTAGGATTAGCGGCCCCTAGGAAAATAGCTGAGATGCCGTGACCGGTGTCACATTCTAAATTGATGCCGCGCGGTTATCATTGGGCCATGATTGAATTGCGCGATGCCGCTTTGTTCCGCGGCCTCAAAGAGGCCGAGGTCGAGAAGCTGAAGCCCTATTTTGTGGAAAAGACCTGCCAATACGGAGAACTGCTTTTTTCCGAGAATGATCGCTGCCGGAATTTCTTCATCGTGCGCAAAGGGAGCGTCAAGCTTTACTGGACCGACGCGCAAGGGCATCGGGAACGGATCCTGCAAATGTTGCATCCGGGCGACACCTGCCTGTGCCATCCCGGCTTTGAAACCGGCTGCAACGTGAGCGCCGAAGCGGGGCGTGACACCGTTCTTTGGAAATCCTCTCTGGATCATTTGCGCCGGATCCTGGAAGAATATCCCGCCGTGGCCCAGGCGGCCGCGTCCATTTTCGCCCAAAAGGCCCGGGCCTATTCGAACCTGGTCCAGGGGCTGGCCGTGAGAAACTCCCGTCAGCGGGTGATCGATCACTTGCTGGCATTGGCTGACGCCAAAGGCCTGGCCACGGGAGAGGGCACCCTCATCGAACTCCCGGGCACCCGCCAGCACGTCGCTTCCCAAATCGGGACCAGCCGGGAAAACTTCCAGCGCTGTCTGCTGGAGTTGAAAAAAGCGGGCTTGATTCAGGTGCGCCGCAAGCAAATCGTTATCCGCCAAAAAGACGCTTTGAGGCATTTCCTCACGGCCAGCGAAAATTAATTCTGATTTTTCCCTCGTTTGTGACTTCAATCACAATTTTTTGGCGAAAATGCGGGTACTTTTTATTCAGTGTTGATTAAGATGTCAGTTCCCATTCGAAAATTTTTGTCATTATTTATATTGGCGTGTTTCCTCCCCGCTCAGATGGCGCCGGCCGCTACCGTTCCGTCCGCCCCGGCCGCGGAAGGTTTTTATCTTTCCGGCCGTTTGACCGTGCCGCCCGAACTCGGAACGCTCCGGGAATTCCGCGCGCCGGCAAGCGATCAACCCTTCGTGATTTTTATTCAGGACGCCCACGCGACGGTGGACGCGCAAATTCATATCCGCGACTTGATCGGGTATTTGAATCGGGCCTGCGGCGTCCGGCTCGTGGCGCTGGAAGGCGGAGCGGGCCGCATCGATCCGGCGGTTTTGCGCGCCTTTCCCGCGTCGAGGAAAAAGCGCCTGGCGTTCCGGGGCTATCTCGAACGGGGAGAAGTCACCGGGGCCCAGCTCGCGGCTGTGTTCGGTCCCGAGGCTGATTTTTATGGCCTTGAAGACACCCGCTTATACGAAAAAAATTACCGGGCTTACCTCCGGTCTGCGGCCGGACAGGAGGAAATCAACCGCACGCTTGAAGATTTGCGCGCACGGTTGGACGCGGAAAGAAAGCGGGTGTACACGGCCGGCCACAATGCCTTTCACGAGAAGGCGGACGCCTTCCGGAACGACCGCCTGGATTGGCTCGAGTTCCTGCGCTTTCTCGGCGAATCTCCGGCGGTGCGGGGAAAAACCGGCCGGTATCCGGAATTGTCCCGCCTGCTTGCTTCTCTCGGCCGGACGGAAGCGCTCGACGCGGATCAACTGGCGGCATCCGCGCGAGAGCTGGGCCGGGAACTCCTTCGCTCGCACGGGCGCCGGTTCAGCGCGCGGCAATTAAAAATCGCCCGCGCCCGCCATCAGGAATTCATGACCGGCCGGCTCGACACGGCATCCTATCTGAAATATCTTTCCCGGCTGGCCTTGTCCCGGCAGATACCCGCCGCATGGACGCCCGCGCAAAAAGAGCTGCTCGACGAGGCCGCTTCGGTGGCCGCAATCAAAGGCAGCCGCGTTTTCGGCGAGATCGAAAGCCTTCTCCGGGAGACTGAGCGCGGACTGGTCTCCGGCCCGGAAGCGGAACGGATTTCTTCCCGCTATGAATATTTGATCTGGCTCCGGCGCCTGGCCCAGCTCGAGATGAGCCGCGAGGATTGGAAGGCCTATCAAGAAAAGCGCGGGGCCGTTCTCGACTTTTTCTCCCGCGCGGATTTGCTGGAGCCGGCCGAGGAATTTTACCGCACGGCGCTCGCGCGCGACGGGGCCCTCGAGAACAATCTGAGCCGTTTGCTCAAAAAGACCCGGGCGCGCTCCGTCGTGGTCTTGGCGGGGGGCTTTCACACCGGGGGTTTTTTCGAGAGCCTCAAAGCGAAGGGCTATTCCTACGCGCTGATTACGCCGCGGATCGATTCGCTCCGGGGGTCAGACCGGTATGCGCCGGTGCTGATGGGAGACGTGTCGTATAAATCATTTCTCGAAACGACCGCCTACGACGCTTTCCTGAAGCATGCCGCGAAGGCCCTGACGGACGGCCTGAATGAGCCCGATCTGAAGCGGATCCTCCGGCAATGGCGCCGGGATCTGCTGGGAGCTTTGGGCCGGCAGGGACGTTTGGATAAAGCGGCGGAATACACGCCTTACATTGACCGCCTGGCGGCCGAATACGCCCAAAAATACGGATCTTCGGATTCGCGCCGGGCCAAGGACCAATTGTCCGCGGCGGCGGAACCGGAATGGGCCGCTTTTCGCGCCCGTTCCGTCCGCCGCATTCGGGAACAATCGTGGAAGAAGCTGGGCCGACTGGGGCGGCGGTTCCGGGCATCGATGCTGGCCGCTTCGCTCGACAACATGATCGCGGACGGGCCGGGCTTGTTCGAAAACGTTTTGCGCGGGCAGATCCCGAAGCGGGCCCGCCCGCGGGGAGAGCCTCTCGCCGCCGCGGCGCTGGGTTCGGCCGTCACGCTTCGATACGGAGCCAAAACGATCCCTGCCGATCTTCAGGGCGATTCGCGGACGCTTGAGGCCATTGCCCCGGCGATCCGGGAGCTTTTGCTCGGCAACCGCGCCGATTTTACCGATGCCGACATCAGAGATTTGATTCGCCTGGGGGTCCTCCAGCCGATGGTGGACGGCGCGGACTATAATTTGATCAGTGTCCTGTATCCCGGCGATCAAATCGCTTTTGCCGTCAGCGACGCCGGGCTTTCGGAGGCCCGGGATCCCGCCCAACACCGCCTGGCCGGAAGATTCATCGACGCGCTGGGACTGATGCAAGCGCGTCGTGAAAGGGCCGCCGCCGCGGTCTGGAAAAACATCGCCTCCCGCTATCGGTCCCTGGACGAATTGCGACAGGTTCCCGCCGGGGACTTCGGCCGCGCGTTCGGGATGATTGAAGTTGCCGGCCTCGCCGGGCCGGGCGTTTACGCCCTAGTCACGGTGACGGACGAAATCTTCCGGCAAATCGAGCGGCTCCGGCAACAGCTGGCGGAGGACAGGGAGAAGGCAGGCGACTCGTTCCGGGCCCCGGAGGAATTTGCCGGGACCCAATGGTTTGAGTCTCCCGAAATCCGCGGCCCCGGCATGTATCTGTTTACCGGCCAAATCGAGCGGGAAAAAGAACTCGGAGAAAATGGATTTTTCATCGGCAAGAGCGCGTTGTTTCACGAACTCGTAGAGAGTGAGTTCGCCCGGGATAACATCGCGGGAGACGAGGTCCTGCTCGGCGGGTTCACGCTCCATCAGGATTTTTCCGTCCTGCGCTTCGAGCTGGAATTCGCCGCCCTTCTGGGCGAGGAGGAATTCGCCGGGGCGGTGCGCAGCCGCAAAGTGGAAGTGGATCGCCTGGGGCGCCATCCCGCGATCAGCCAAACCCCGGAATTCGCGGCCTACCGGGACCGGGTGAATCAATTCCTGGCGCAGGCCGATTTCACTGCTTTTCGGGCGGCCGCCGAAGCGGAATGGCATCGCGCGGCGGGCCCGGCCAAGGGGGCCCGAGGCACGGCGTCGTCACTGGGCGCGGTCACGGGCCTGAAAGACGGGTTTTACCGGATCTCGGATCTCGCCTCCGCGGAGGCCTTTCTGAAGGGCGAGATCCTGGGGATCAATCAGGACATTGTGCTGGAGATGCAACGCGACGAACTCGGCGAATGGAGCGTGGTGGCCATTGCCGACGGGCAAGTCGTGGGGTATGTCGTGAACAATCCGGAATCCGAAATCCCGAACACGGGGGACCGCTATCTTGAGATCGAGATGATGGCCGTCCGGCCCGATCCCGGGACCCGGCGCCAGTTGCTCGCCGCCACCGAACAGGTCGCCCGCGAGGAGGGCAGGACGCGCCTGGTCCTGGAAGTCGAAGCCGGCAACGAGGCCGCCGAAAATTTGTACCTCGACGACGGATTTCAATACCGGAAAAAACGGCGCGCCGGATACAACGCGATGATGAAAAAAGTCCGCGCTTCCGCCGCGGCCGAAAAGGCATCCTTCGTTCCGGGATGGCCGCAACTCGCCTTCGAATCCTTACCGGCGGCGTCGGCTCTGGGCGAGCGGCGGGAATCCCCGCTCCGGCGGAGGACGGCGGCCATAGTCTTGGCCGTGTCCCTGTTCTTCGGCCAATTCTTGTCCGCGGTTTCCGCGGCTCCCGAAGCGGCCGTGCAGGCCAAAGAAAAATGGGCGGCCGCTTTGGCGATTTCGATCGGCGCGAACTATGCCCTGCATTCCCTGGACCGGGACTGGGCCCGCCGGGGAGTGCCTGCCGGCGACACCCGGCGTCTCTTGACGGCGGCGCTCGCTCCCCTGCCGTCTCTTTATTTTCATGAGTTCGCGCATGCCCAAAAAATGCATTTGGCCGCGCCCGGCAATTTCCGGGCCCCCGAAGTTTCTCGGATTTACGGTTACGGCTGGGGCAATTTGGCCCTCGGGGTGGGCTCCGGCCTCGTGACCGGAAAATTGAGCCGGGGCCGGTTCGTGATGCCGCTTCATTTTGCGGGGGTGGACATGGGGCGGCAGTTCGTTCCCACCGCGGAATATCCCACGCTCGACGCGTGGGCCGTTAAAAACCCGAAACGGCTTCAGGAGATCGCTCTGGCGGGTCCTCTCGCCAATTTTGCCTTCGCGGCCGTCAGTCAAGGAACGCCGGGCAGCGCTATTTCCGCGAATATGGCCGCCGAAAATCTGTCTCCCTACGGCGTGATGAGCCTGACCGGGAGGACGTCGGACGGGGCTCGGGTTTTCGCGGAGATGCCGGAGCTGGCCAAGATCGGCCTGAGCGCGGGATTTCATTATCTGGCGGTCACGCCGCAGGGTCGCACGGCTTTGACGGACGCCGGCAATGTGCTGGGGGCGCTCAGCGCGGCGCGTTTGATGGAAGAGCGGGGCCCCGTTTCCGCGGACAGCCGCTGGGGATTTGCCGTCACCCCGTCCGGTCCGGAAGGCCGGGGCACGACTTCCTGGCTGACTTATGAGGGGCGCTTTGACCTCGAGAGCGTCTTCGGCAATTCCCTGGGCGCTCTCGTTGAAAAACCGGAGGTGACGGGCCCATCCGAATATCAGGCCGCCCTGCTGGAACGGCTGAAAGAAGAAGTCTCGCTCTTCGATTCGATTTCTTTGCCTGACATACGCCGTTCGGCCTCGCGCTTCAAATCCATGCTGGCCGGCTCTCATGTTTATTCCAAGCCGCTCAACGACGCCTACGGCGGCGACGGGCACTATCTTTCCCTGAGCGCGGACGGAAAGTACGAGGTCGTGCTTTTGATGGACGCGGCAGGGCATGACATGACGTCCGCCCGGATCAATCACGTGCTCTATGAGGCCATACGGATCTACGAAACCGCCGGGATCGAGAGCCCGGTTTCCGGCCGGGGCCGACTGGCCGACCGGATCCAGGCCGCCGGCGAAGAAAGAATCGCGGCCATCACGACTGAATTCATTCTCTTTTTGAATCACGCGCTCCTCGCTTATATGGATGCGATCGATGCCGTGAACGTGGCCTATTACCTCGCGGAGCTGCGCGGGCTCAAGCCGGCGCGCGAAGGGCTGGCCCGCTTACTCGATGTGCTCCGCGTCAAGGGCCTGGACGATCTTCCCGGTTCGATCACGGCGCTGGCCCGGGGCCTCAGCCGGGAACAGGTAGCGAAAATCCAGGCGCTTCCGCCGGTGGAAATTCAGCGAAAGGGTGACGGGCCCGAGCGGGTGGAGATGAAGGAGCTGCTGGACGCCATGCACTTCATGACCCTGGTGTCCCTGCACGTGATCAACCGGCGAAACGGCCGGCTCACCCTGCTTCAGGCCGGCGGCAATCCCGTCATCGGCCTGGTGGCTTCCTCCGGCGCGAGTGCCTCTTTGGCGAAAAAAGAGCAGGAAATCACTTTCGCCCCGCTCGGGTTGCCCCAGAAAGTCCCTCTCGGCGACGTGCGGCCGGTTTCCGTCCCCGTCAATCCCTTCGAATTTCCGTCTTATCTGATTTATTCCACGGACGGGCTGATGGACTCTCTCTTGCAGACCGAGACGCTTTTGGCGCAGGCCTTCGCGCGGATGGATGAAATGGACGAAGAGGAACGGGCCGCGGCGCTCCGCGAAGAGCCTGCCCGGCATTATGAGGCTTTGCGCCGGATGCTTGAACTCGGGCAGGAGGCCACTCTTTATGCGATGGCCGACGGCTTCGTTCAGGAGCGGGTCGCGAGCGGAGAGCCGCTTCCTTCGGCTGAAGAAATGGCGCGGCATTTGGTCCGCCGGACCTCCGCGCTCATCCGCGCGATGTCGCATCTTTTGGTCAGCCTGGACAAGCCCCGCGTGGCGCGGCGGATCGCCCGGGAAATGTTCAAAATGACGCCGCAGGGCCGGGGCAAATTGGCCGCGGCCCATCCGAACGCGCTTCCGGCGGATCTCGCGGAGCGGATGCCCGAGCCGTCCGAAATCGCCGCTCTTCCCGACGCGGACCTCGAAGAAATTTTCTCGGACATGAATCTCCGGCTGGACGACATCACTCTGGTCGTCGTGCGTCCCGATCAAGCCGAAACGGACATCCGGTTCAGGCGCCCCCGTCCCGGCGAAGACCAGCAAGATTACCTCCGGCAGGCCTTGGAGAAGGGCGGGCTGACCGTCCGCGCGCTCCGCTGGGCCGGCGACGGCGGATTCGGAGACGTCTATCGCGTGGAATATTCGCTGCCCTGGACCCGGGAGACGCGGGTCGCCGCCGTCAAAATCGTGGGCGGAAAAACGGCGGCGGCGGAATCGGAGACCGGAAAGAAATTCGGGACGGCGAAATCGGCGGCCGTCGCCGCCGGGAACCTTCAGACGGACCTGGAAAGTCTGCGATTCGCTCAGGCCAACGACATCGAGGCGGCTCCCTGGCTCCTCGGGACGGTGCGGGACAAGACGGGCCGGTCGCTTATCCTGATGATGGAATTTCTGGATGAGAGGCCGGCCGCCGACATGCTGGTACTCCATCCCGAGATGGCGGCGGGAGCGGAACGGCAAATTCGCGAGCTGGTCGCGAAGTACGCGGCCAGGGGATATTTCCTCTGGGACCTGAATCCCCTCAATTTTCTGCTGGACCGTTCCGGCAAATTGCGCTTCATCGATACCGGCTCCTTCAAGAAAGAAGAAGAATTCTGGGACGAAGACACCCTCCTCAAGCGGCTCATGGGGTCGGATGAGCGGGGGACCTTGGCGGCGATCGAACGCTTGACCGCCCGCGAGGACCTCACTCATGATGAGTTGGACCGTCTCCGGCGCCGTGTGGCCGAGGTCCTGGGCTCGTCCGATCCGGCGAACGGCCGTCTGAAACAGGCCCTGGAGCAACGCGGCATTCCTACGAAGATCGAAGCCCGCATGGCGCAATCGCTGGGCGCCGATGCGCGGGCGCTGTGGCGGTCGCTGGATCTGCCGGCGCGGCTTTTCGACGAAGAAGCCGGGCGCATTTTTGCCGGGGCCGTCGCGGCATGGAAAAAAGAAACGGATTCGGAAATAGTCCGGGCCGAGACGTTTGTCCGGAATTTACGGGAGGGTTTCGAACGGGGCCTTGAGGCAAGGGAAGGCGCCGATTTTTTTGAATGGCTGAGAGACGAAGCGCAAGGTTTTCCGGCGCTCGCGCGCCGTCTGGCGGCGGAATCCGCCGGGGCCGTCCCGAAGCGGGAGGCCGAAGCATTGATTCTCACGGTCCAATTTGCGCTTTTCATCGGCCTGCCCGCTTCCGCGCGGGAAAGCCCGGCCGCCGAGGCCCCTCTCACCGCGCAGGATCGGGCCCGCCTGGCCTGGTTTTTCGGCCGGGATCTCGCGGAGCGGATTCAAATTCTGGAACAGGCGCGCCGGCTCATGGCCGCTTCCGGCCGCCGCGCCGCGCAGGGTTTCGACCTCGAGGCCTTGGAATTTTCTCCCGTGTCTCTGGAAGAATCCCGGGCATACGGTTTTGATTACGAAATCCTCCGCGCCGCGTTCACGGGCGAGGCCTCTTCTTATTTGGAACGTATCGCCAAAACCGCGAGACTGCTCGTTTCTTATCCGGTCGTCGATCCGGAAGCCCTGGACTGGATCCGCGCCCTCCGGGTTCCCGTGGCCTTGATCGGTCACGCCGACCGTAAGCCCGTGACGGGAAGGAAAATTCAGCAGGCCGGGCTCTTTATCGCCTCCGAGGAAACGCCGGTGGCGCTGGGGCCCGGATCCGTCCTGCGCGAACGGGGAATCCATCTCGGCCGCGCGGCCAGCCGCGCCCTGCCTTTGCCGCTTTTGGTCGGGTTCGTCGAAACGGTTCTTTTCAGCACGCTTCGCCGGCAACTCGCCGACGCGGGTTCGAACGGCTTCCCCCGCGCGCCGGACGATCTGGCGTTCCGGCTCATGGGGCTGATCGCCGACCTGCTCCGGTTCGCCGAGTCCGAAAGGCTGATCTCGACTGCCGCCTGAGGCGGGCAAATATCGAAAAGTTTTTCGAGCGCAGACGCCCGGGTTCAGCTAATATATGTCCGAATGAGACGACACGACTCCCCCGGGCATTCCCGAAAACATTTCCAGCGGCCGCAGCAGACGGCGGACCCTTTTTTCTCCGGCGTTCCCGTCGACCCGTCGCCCAGGATCCGGCTGGAGGCGGGGCTTTCCGAATTCACCATGCGCGCGATCGACCTCGTCTGCCCGATTGGCATGGGCCAGCGCGGGCTTATCGTGGCGCCCCCGGGGTCCGGCAAGACCACTATCCTGAAGCATTTGAGCCGGGCGATCGCGGCTTCGGCGCCGGCGGCCAAATTGTATCTCCTGCTGGTGGACGAGCGGCCGGAAGAAGTCACCGATTTTCAGCGTAGCGTCCCGGCCGAGGTGCGCTCTTCGTCTTCGGATGAAACTTACGACCACCATATCGAGACGGCCGACCGGCTGATGCGCCAAGCCTATCAGGAAGCGGGAAAAGGCGAGAACGTGGTGCTCCTCATTGATTCGCTGACGCGGCTGTCGCGGGTGCACAACGTGGAAAGGCGCTCCAGCGGCCGGACGCTGTCCGGAGGCGTGGATTCCCGCGCGCTGGAAGTGCCGCGCCGGATTTTCGGCTCGGCCCGCAAGATCGAGAACGGCGGGTCGCTCACCATCCTGGCGACCATTCTCATCCAGACGGGGAGCCGGATGGACGACGTGATTTTCGAGGAATTCAAGGGAACCGGAAATATGGAAATCGTCCTCTCCCGCGATATTTCCTCCCGGCGCATCTTTCCCGCGATCGACATTTCCCGCAGCGGCACGCGCAAGGAAGAGCTCCTTCTCGATCCGGAGGAGCTGCAAAGGATCAGGATCCTGCGCCGAGGCCTGGCCGGGATGGACGCCCCGGAGGCCGCCCGGGTGCTGGTCGAACTCATGCAGAAGTACCCCACCAATCAAGCCCTTCTTTCCGCCTTCTCTCCCGGCGATTTGCCCAAATAGTCCCGGCCCGGTCTTTATATTAAAATAGAAGAGGCTAAAACCAGGCCTTTCTATTGCAAGGAGGCGCCCTTGTCGGACGACAGAAGCCCTGTGAGCAATCTGGATTTCCAGATCGGCGACGAGCACTTTCGAAAGCTCATCGAAGAATGGGAAGATTCGTCGGTTTATGTGGTCGATGAAGCGGGCATCATCCGGAGCTGGAATGCGGGGGCTTTCAAAATGAAGGGATATTTGCGGGAGGAAGTGTTGGGCCGGCACTTTTCCCTCTTTTTTCCCGAAGAAGAGCGCGCCAGCGGGGTTCCGGGAAAGGCGCTCCGGGAGGCCCGGAACAACGGCCGCTATGAAGGGGAATCTTGGCGGTTGAAAAAAAACGGAAGCCGCTTTTGGGCCCGCGTGGTGATCCGGCCGGTGGACCCGTCCGGCGGTTATCCGGGATTCTTCGTCATTTCCTGGGATTTGACGAACCGGAACGAAGCCGAGCAGCGCTTGCTTCTGATGGCCGAGGCCGCGCCGAGCGCCATGATCATGGTCAACGGTGAAGGCAATATTGTCCTGGCCAACGCGCAGGTGGAGAAGCTTTTCGGGTATGAACGCAGCGAGCTCCTGGGCAAGCCGATCGAGATGCTCGTGCCGGAACGGTTTCGCCGCTCTCATCACGGCCACCGGGCCGGCTTTCTCGCTTCTCCGCAAGTCCGGCCCATGGGTGCCGTGCGGGATTTGTTCGGGCTGCGAAAGGACGGGACCGAGGTCCCGGTCGAGATCGGCCTGAATCCCATCACCACGCAGGACGGGGTCTTTGTTTTGAGCTCGATCGTGGACATTGCCGATCGAAAGAAGGCCGAGCAGGACATCGCCCGTTACGCCGAAGAGCTCCGGCTCAGGAACGAGGAGCTTTCCAACACCAATAAAGAATTGGAACAATTCGCCTATATTTCCTCTCACGACCTTCAGGAGCCGCTCCGTAAAATCATTTCGTTCAGCGAGAGGGTGTCGTCCTCGGCGGACCTGAAGGGCAGCGAGCGCGAATACCTGGAGCGCATCAACGCCGCCGGCCAGAGGATGAAGAAAGTCATCGAGGACCTGCTCCAGTTTTCGCGGCTGGCGAGCGGGCGGGTGGTGTTCGAAAGGACCGATCTGCGCCAGGTGCTGATCGAATTGCTCGCGGACCTCGACGTCAAGATTTCGGAATCCGGCGCCAGGATCACCCTTGGGGATCTGCCCGTGATCAGGGCCAACGGCGCGCAGATACGGCACCTTTTCCAGAACTTGATCCTCAATTCCATTAAGTTTGCCAAAAAGGGGACCCCTCCGGAGATCAGCATCCAAAGCCAGGCCAAGGACGGCATGTTTGAGATCCGCGTCCGGGACAACGGCATCGGTTTCGACCAAAAATACGCGGACAAGGTCTTCCAGCCCTTTCAAAGGTTGCACGGTAAGAACGAATACGAAGGGACGGGGATCGGGCTGTCGATTTGCCAAAAAATCGTGAATTATCATCGCGGCGAAATCCGTGCGGAGAGCGCGGAAGGGCGGGGGGCGACGTTCATCGTGACGCTTCCCGTGGGTGCCGGGGAGGGCGGACATGAGCCCGTTTAGGAAAAAAATCCTGGTCGTTGACGACGACGAAGACGATTACTCGCTGATGAGCGACGCCTTCAAAGAGAGCTGCGCCTCGGAGGTGGAGCTGGACTGGAAGAAAGACGGCGCGGAGGCCCTCGAGTACTTTTTCAACCAGACCGACGGGGCCGTCCTGCCGGCCATTGTGCTCCTCGACCTCAATATGCCGAAGGTGGACGGCCGGGAAGTCCTCAAGCGCCTCCGTTCCGCCGTCCGTTTCCAGCATGTTCCCGTCGTCGTCTTCACCAACTCCGCCGATCGCCGCGACATCCTCGAGTCCTACCGGATGGGGGCCAACAGCTACGTCCGGAAGCCTTCGGGCTACGGCGAACTGGTGAGATTTGCCCGAGCGTTTTGCGCCTACTGGTTCAAATATTCCAGCTTTATCGACTGAATCCGCGGTGCTAAAATCGCCGATGGACATTTTCCTTTCCCTGCTGAGCGCCGAATCGGCGCGGGCCGTCTTCATCCTTTCCGCGGTGATCGCTCTGGGCCTGGCCGCCGGGAGCCTGCGTCTTTGGGGCGTGCGCCTGGGTGCGGCGGGCGTTCTTTTCGCCGGAATCCTCTTCGGCCACTTCGGAATCGAAATCGGGACCTCCCTTTCGGAATTCGTGCGCGAATTCGGGCTGATCCTTTTCGTCTACTCGATCGGGATCCAGGTCGGTCCCGGCTTCTTTCGTTCTTTCAAGTCGATGGGGCTGGTGCTCAATCTTTACGCGGCCGGAATCGTCTTGGGCGGCGTCCTGGTTGCCGTCGCCGTGTGGGGTTGGGCCCGGGTGCCGCTTCCGGTGACGCTCGGCCTCTTGTCCGGCGGCGTCACGAACACGCCCAGCCTGGCCGCCGTCCAGCAGGCCATGGCCGAACTGCCCCGGATGGACCCAGAGCTGGTCAAAGGTCCGGCGCTGGGGTACGCCCTCGCCTATCCCTTCGGCATCGTCGGCATCATTTTGACCATGATCCTCACGCGCGTCTTGTTTCGCCTCGATCCCGAGCGGGAGGCGCGCCGGTACAGTGAAAAATACCTTCAGCAATGCGTGCGTCTTGAGGCGCGCGATTTTCGCGTGGAGAACGCGAACCTCGAGGCCTGCCCGGTGGAGAACATCCCCGCGCTGAAGGAAAGCCACGTTGTGATCTCGAGGATCCAGCACGGCGCGAGTGTCCAGGTGGCCCTGCCGCATTCGCTCCTCCACGTCGGGGACATCATCCGGGCCGTGGGAAGACCCGACACCCTGGAACAGCTCGAGCGCGTGGTCGGGAGCCGGGCGGCGATGGCCGAAACGGAGACCAAATCCAAGATCCGCTCGCGCCGGATGCTGGTGACCCGGCGGGAACTGGTGGGGCACACGGTGGGCGAAATCGAATGTTATCTCTACGGCGTGACCGTCACCCGTATCGCCCGGGGCGAACTCGAATTCGCCGCGGACCCGGAAATCGAAATCAATTTTGCCGACACGCTGGTGATCGTGGGGGAAGAAGGCGATCTGGCCAAGTTCAGCCGCGTGGTCGGGGACTCCGAAAAAGAATTGAACCATCCCGAGCTGGTGCCGGTTTTCGTGGGAATCGCGCTGGGAATTCTCTTGGGGGCCGTGCCCATCCATTTGCCGGGCATGGCCGCTCCGGTGAAATTGGGCCTCGCGGGAGGCCCGCTCGTGGCCGCCATTGTGCTGGGAAGCCTGGGGCGGGTGGGGCGGCTCATTTGGTACTTGCCGCTTGGCGCCAATTTCATGCTGCGCGAAGTCGGAATCACGCTGTTCCTCGCCTGCGTCGGCTTACGGTCGGGGGACCGGTTTTTTTCCACCTTGACCGAAGGGCAGGGATTTTTCTGGATGGCCTGCGGCGCCGCCATCACCCTGATCCCCCTTCTCGCCGCCGCTCTGCTGGCGCGGCTCTGGTCGAAGATGAATTATCTGACGCTCTGCGGCCTCTTGGCCGGGAGTATGACCGACCCTCCGGCGCTGGCTTTCGCCAATCAAATGACGCCGTCCAGCGCACAAGTTGTTTCATACGCCGCCGTCTACCCGCTGGTCATGATCCTGCGGGTGGTCTCGGCCCAGGTGCTTTTGTTCCTCCTCGCGGGGCGCTGACATGCCGCAAGCGGGAAGCGAGGGCGGCCGGAAAATCCTTGAGTTGAAAGCGGTCGATCTCGTCCGCGACGGCCGGCAAGTTCTTTCTGGAATCAGCTGGACGGTCCGGTCCGGCGAAAACTGGGTTGTTCTCGGTCGCAATGGCTCGGGCAAATCCTCGCTTCTCGAAATAGTCGCCGGTTATCTTTGGGCGACTTCCGGCACGGTCGAAGTCCTGGGAGAAATCTACGGACGGACGGATCTCTCGTTTCACCGGCGGAAATTCGGGTGGGTGGCGCCCTGGATCCTCAAGCGCTTCCGTCCTTGGGAGCGGGTCTCGGACGCGATCGCTGCCGGAACCGAAGCCCTGGTGGAACCCGGCCGTGAGCCCTCCCGCGCTGTCCTCGCCGCGGCGCGCAAGCAACTGTCGTTTCTCGGTTGTCTCGAGCTGGAAAACCGCCTCTGCGGGAGCCTGTCCACCGGGGAGTTGATGAAAGTCGCTTTGGCCCGGGCCCGCGTCGCGTCTCCGCGGCTTTTGATTCTGGACGAGCCCTTTGCCTCGCTCGACATGGGAGCCCGATTCGATTTGTACCGGATACTAAAAAAAATTGCGGCCGCTCGCGGAGGGCCTTGCATCCTCATGGTGACCCATCACTTGGAAGAAATACGCCCGTTTTTCACGCACGCCCTCCTGCTCCGGAAGGGCCGGATTTTTGCGGCCGGTCCGAGGCGCAAAGTTCTGAAGCCCGGAACGCTCAAGAAAATATTCGATTTGGACGTTGCCCCCTCGCGGTCAAAGTCCTAAAATATCTTTCCCATGAAATTCAAATCCGCCCTTTTTTCCGGGGCTCTCCTCAGTCTTTTTTTCCTCGCGGCTCCGGATCCGGCTTCCGCCTTGACCAATATCCAGCTTTCGGTTTCGAACGTCCGGAACAATTCGGCCACCAGCACGACTTTCACCTTGAGCTGGTCGCCGGCGAATGATCCCTACAACGGCGAATATCTCCTGGAATTTGACCCCTGTTATCCCAAATCGGGGTGCAGCCGCATTCTTTATAATGGAAACGCGACGACTCCCTTGCAGTTGACGCGGACCAAGCCCGGCACCTGGAAATATCAGGTCGTGTTCGGCTGGCGCGCCTCGAGCGGCAAGATCCAGGTGACGGGGCAGAGCAACCAGGTTTCCGTCGTGGTGCCGACACCCGCGGCTCCGCAATTGATCGCGCCTTCACGCTCCCCGCTCCGGGACGGTTTCCGGCTCCAGTGGACCAATGATCCGGGCGATTTTATCTATCAGCTTTCCGAAGACTCCCGCTCCGATTTCACGACGTCCGGAAGCCCGCAATACTGGCCGACCTCCAACTTTGAAAATATCCCGCCCAAGACTCCCGGTGTCTATTATTACCGGGTGCGGTCGTGGAACAAACTGCCCCAGAACGGCGGCCTCGCGAGCGCCTGGAGCAACGTGATTTCGGTCAAAGTTCTGTCGGACGAGGAATTTCTGGAATTGCTCGAGCGGAGGATCTTCGATTATTTCATCGCCACGACTTCCGCGAGCGGCCTCACCCTCGACCGTCTGGGCACCGACGGATCCGTCAACGGTGTGGCGAGCGTCGCGGCGGGCGGTTTCTATCTTTCGGCCCTCACGGTTGGCGCGGAAAAGGGCTGGATCGACCGGACCGAAGCTTATAACCGGTCCCGGACGGCGCTCACGACATACCTCAACGGGACCCCCACGGTCCACGGCTTCTTCTACCATTTCCTTAAACCGGACGGGACCCCTTCGGACGTGCCGTTCAAGGAAGTGTCTTCGATCGACACGGCCCTGCTCGCGGCGGGCGCTTTGCAGGTCGGCGAGTACTTCGGCGGGGAAGTGAAGACTTTGGCCGACACGATTTACCGCCGCATCGAATGGTCGTGGATGCTGGACCCCGGACTCAATCAGCTGCGTCAATCCTGGACGGAAACGAACGGGTTCCGGGGATATTACAATTCTTATTCCGAGGCCCTGCTGGCCTATTTGCTGGCGATCGGATCGCCGACTTACCCGATCTCTCCCGGCTCCTTTTACAGCTTTGCGCGTCCGAAGGGCAGTTACAAAGGGCCCGAATTTATTTTTACGCCGGGCGGGGAAATCTTCACCTATCAATATCCCCACGCCTGGTTTGATTTCCGGACCACGCAGGATGAATTGGGCGTGAACTGGTGGCAGAATTCCATCGAGGGGGTCCGCGCGAACCAGCGTTTCGCGATCGACAATCCGGGGCTCGGATACGGCGCCTTGCTTTGGGGCATGACCGCCTGCGACGGGCCGGACGGATACGTGGCCTACGGCGCGCGGCCGTCCTATTATTTGTTTTCGGACGGGACTCTCGCTCCGACCGGT
Source organism: Candidatus Omnitrophota bacterium (assembly GCA_016209715.1). Classification (GTDB taxonomy): domain Bacteria; phylum Omnitrophota; class Omnitrophia; order Omnitrophales; family Omnitrophaceae; genus JACQVP01. The sequence continues at coordinate 10,975 of JACQVP010000063.1, read as the reverse complement.
GTCGGCGGTTCCATCGCCTTGGCGGAAGACATCGCGCTTCCGGCGCTGAAACATCTATATTCGGCCCGCGGGGACCTCTTGTGGAAGACTTACGGTTTCGTGGATTCGTTCAATCCGGCTAAGAACTGGGTGGACAATTACTACATCGGGATCGACCAGGGCATCATGCTGCTCATGCTCGAGAACCGGAAAAGCCAGTTGATCTGGCGGACCTTTATGGCGAACGAGCACGTCGTCCGCGCTCTGACGCGGGCCCGTTTCTCGGGTTATTACAGCGCCGAGCCGGACCTCACGCTGGAGGATTTCGAGGACGGAAATTTCTGGAGCCCGGACGTGACTCTGGGCTGGTGGGAGAGCGCCGGCACCAACGTGTACCGTCGTTCGATGGTGACGTCGCCGGTTTATGAAGGCAGCCTCGCCATGCGGCTGGAATACACGAAGAACGGCGACGCCTGGTCCATCCTGGGCGGCAATCTCACCGCGGCGAATCCGAAGAGAGATTTCAGCCGGCATGAGCTCGTGACCCTGAACGTCTACGGCGCCTGCGACATCCTGCTGAAGCTCCGCGACGAGACGAGGGCGGAACAAGACGTGGCCACTCTCAGGGCCAAAAACCCCAACGGCTGGAACCGGCTGATGTTCGACTACACGGCGCTCGGCATCGACAAGAAGGCGATCGACAACCTGCTGTTTTTCATCGATCCCGGCAACGGCACGGCGAGCGGCACGGTTTACGTCGACCAAATCAAACTCGAGACGCGCAAGCCGGTCGTGCTGGATAACTTTGAGGACGCGAGCTTCTGGACGCCGGACACTTCTTTGGGGTGGTGGGATGTCGACGGCACGCGCGTGTACCGGCGCTCGCAATCCAAGGACCCCAGCCGCGGCGGTTTCGGCGCCATGAAAGTCGAATACACCAAGGACGGCCTGGCGTGGTCTTTCATCGGGGCGAATCTTTCCGCCGCGAACCCGCTCCGGGATTTCAGCCGGTTCAGCCGGCTGGTGGTTTGGGTCTACGGCCGCGCGGACCTCCTGGTAAAACTCCGCGACCGGACGCTCGGCGAGGCGGAGCTCGGCGCGGCTCAAGCGACCAATACGAATGGCTGGACCCGTCTCGTTTTCGATTTCTCCCGCGCCACAGGCGTCGACCTGACTAATATTGACAACATCCTCCTCTTTGTCGACCCGGGCAATCCCTCCTCTTCCGGCACGATTTACCTCGACGACATCGCTTTAGAATAATTCCAAAAAGTGATGGCGCTCGGACGGCCTGTTACGATAAAATAAGGCGTACATAGATTTTGGAAGGACTTGGGGCCAGGTTTTCCGACGACGTTGTAAATACTATAATTCTTGATACGGCAAGCAGTTGCAGTTTTTGTCAGGACCCTGCTCCCATCCTTCCCCAGAAAGTTCATTTTCCGTGGCGGCGTAGCTCAGTTAGCAGAGCAAGGGACTCATAAGCCCTGGGTCGGGGGTGCAATTCCCTCCGCCGCTACCAGATTTCATATTGTCAGGAGAGAGTCATGATCGTCACGGATCACAAGGCCGACAAGGCGTTTGATCTATTTCTCAAAAGCGTGCGCAAGTTTAACCTGCTCACAAAAGGCGACTCTGTCCTCGTCGCGGTGTCCGGCGGACCGGACTCCATCGCCTTGTTCGATTTGCTATACCGCATCCGGGTGGATTGGCACCTCGATCTGCACATCGCCCATCTCAATCATTCATTGAGAGGGGAGGCCTCCGACAAGGACCAGCAGTTCGCCGAGAAATTTGCCCGGGATTTGAAATTCCCGATCGTCTGTAAAAAGGTTGACGTCGGCCAATTCGCCCGGGACCGCCGGATGTCCATCGAAGAAGCGGCGAGGGAATGCCGCCTGCAATTTTTCCAGGAAGAGGCCCGGCGTTTGGGCCTCAGAAAAGTGGCTCTCGGACATCACCGGGACGACCAGGCGGAAACGGTGTTGCTGCGGATCCTTCGCGGGACGGGGCTGAGAGGATTGGGCGCGATGAAACCGGTTTCCGATTGGAACGGTCTCATCCTGATCCGCCCTCTGATCGAGCTGGAAAAGAAAGACCTGAACGATTACGTCAGAGACCGGAAGCTCACGTTTTGCGTCGATCTTTCGAACCAGGACCCCCGATTCATGCGCAACCGGATCCGCCAGCGGCTGATCCCTGATTTGGAGCGGTATTACAATCCCCGGATCAAGAACGCGCTGGCCAACCTCGCCGAGACCGTTTCGTTGGACCTCGCTTTCATCGAAGAGCTCATGGCGAAGCAGTATCCCAAGGTGATCAAGAAGAAAAAAGAGGGGCTTCTGATTCTCAAGAAGAAGAAGTTTCTGCAGCAGCCCGAGGCCCTGCGCTTCCGCGTCCTGCAAAAGGCCGTCCGGGACCTCGAGCCGGAAAGCGAACTGGACTATTTCCATTGGGACGAATTTCGCCGCGCCCTCGAGCAATCGGCCGGCCGCTACGAAATCCACCTTCCGAACGATGTGTCGGTGGCCCTGGAAAGAAAGGAGATTATTCTCAAGAAACACGCGGCCGGAGAAGCGCCGCCTTTCGAATACCAGCTTCGTCTCGGAGACCGGGTCGTGGTCCGCGAGCTGGGCCTCGAATTTGTCGCAGAGGCTTTTGAGCAAAGGGTTTACAAGGTCGATCGCAAGGACCGTACCTCCGGCATCTTCGACCTGGAAAAGATCCATTTTCCCCTGGTGATCCGCAACCGCCGCGAAGGCGATGTCTTCCGCCCCCTGGGCCTCCATTACCCCAAGAAATTGAAGGATTTCTTCATCGCCCGGAAGGTGCCCAGTTATGAAAAGGACCGGGTGCCTTTGTTCGTGAGCGGCAACGAGATCTTCTGGGTTTACGGGATCGAGATTTCCGACCCCTGCAAGGTGACGCACAAGACCCGCCGGTTTCTCAAGCTCAGCAGCCGGCCGGTTTGACGGCGCCCCAAAAAGACTTGCTCTCACAAGGGATTCCTGCTAAAATCGTCGTTGATTTTATCCCCTTGTTTTAAAAGAACTTAGGAAAAATTATGGACAACAAGAACAAAAAGCAGCCGGGAAATTTCAAAGACCCCTTCAATTTCATGAAGAGCGGCGCTCCCGGCCCCAAAAAAGACAAAATGGACAAGGACCGGACGCGGATCATCATTTTCGCGCTGATTACCTTGGTCTTTTTTATTGTCCTGCAATTCGTGGTTTTCCCGGAGATAGAGGTCAAGAAACTCAGTTACAGCGAGTTTTACGAGCTCCTCGTCAATAATCTCAACAACGAGACCATCGTTTCCTGCGAAATGGTGGAGACAGTGGTCCGGGGAAAGCTTCGGGACGGGTCCTACTTCCACGTGAACGTTCCTTTGAACGACGTGGAACTCCTTCCCATGCTCCGGCGCAATGTCCGGCGGTTCACGGTCAATCCTCAGCAGGTTTTTTGGCGCAATGTGGTCTATTCGCTCCTGCCGGTTCTCTTTCTCATTGGGTTCTTCTGGTTTTTCGTTTACCGGGGCGTTCAGCAGGGCGGAGGCAAGATCCTGTCTTTTGGCAAATCACGGGCCCGGCAATTGTCGCTCGACCGCCAGAAAATCACCTTCAAGGACGTGGCCGGGGTCCAGGAGGCCAAGGAAGAGCTTCAGGAAATCATCGAATTCCTGAAGGACCCGCAAAAATTCCAGAAACTCGGCGGGAGAATCCCGAAGGGGGTCCTTCTCATGGGGCCTCCGGGAACCGGAAAGACGCTCTTGGCCAAGGCCGTGGCGGGAGAGGCGAACGTTCCTTTCTTCTCTATCAGTGGTTCGGATTTCGTGGAAATGTTCGTCGGCGTCGGGGCCTCGCGCGTGCGCGACCTGTTTGAGCAGGGCAAGCGCGCCGCCAAGCAGAGCGGGCGCGGGGCGATCATCTTCATCGACGAGATCGACGCCGTCGGCCGCCAGCGTTTCGCCGGTATCGGCGGGGGGCACGACGAAAGAGAGCAGACGTTGAACGCGCTCCTGGTAGAAATGGACGGATTCGACACCCAGGAAGGCGTCATTCTGATCGGCGCCACGAACCGGCCGGACGTCCTCGATCCGGCGCTGTTGCGCCCGGGCCGGTTTGACCGCACCATCGTCGTGGACCGGCCCGACATCGTCGGACGCGAAGCGATTTTGAAAGTGCACACGCGCGGCATCAAGCTGGGCCCGGAAGTGGACCTCAACAAATTGGCCCGCCAGACGCCCGGCTTTTCGGGAGCCGATTTGGCGAACCTCGTCAACGAAGCGGCTCTTTTGGCCGCGCGTTTTGACAAGTCCTTCGTGGGGCAGCCGGAGCTCGAGGCCTCCATCGAAAGGGTGATGGCCGGTCCGGAGCGGAAAAGCCGCGTCATTTCCAAACGCGAGAAAGAGATCGTGGCGGTGCATGAATCCGGCCACGCGATGATCGGATTCCTCGTGCCGGGCGCGGATCCCGTGCACAAGATCTCCATCATCCCGCGGGGGTACGGCGCCCTGGGTTATACGATCCAGATGCCGCAGGAAGACCGCAATCTGCACACCCAGCAGGAACTTTTGGACAAGATCACCGGCCTGCTGGGCGGACGCGTGGCCGAGGAGATTTATTTCGGCGAAATCACCTCCGGAGCGCATGACGATCTCGAAAAGGCGACGCATTATGCCCAGGTCATGGTTTGCGAACTCGGCATGAGCAAGAAGCTCGGGCACCTCACCTTCGGCAAAAAAGACCGGCAGGTTTTTCTCGGCCGGGACCTGATGCGGGAGCGGGATTATTCCGAGCAGACCGCCCTCATGATCGACGAGGAGGTCCGCCGCATCGTCGATCATTGCTACGAGCGCGCGCAAAAGATCATCAAAGACAATCAGGACATGCTCCGGCGCCTGGCGGAGAAGCTTTTGGAAGTGGAGGCCCTGGACGGCGACGAAGCTCGCAGAATCGTCGGGCTTCCGGACGTTAAACGACACGATTTGGTCCCTGACAGTTCGGCCGGCGCCAGCCAGGCCCAGGGTTCCTAGTTTAAAAAAGGCCGGCACTATTTAGGGGTGAAACGGAAAAACTGTTTCACCTTTTTTTCTTATGGAGGCAAATGGGATGATTTTTCGCAGCCGGACGCGGGAATGGGATTTGTCCGGACGCGTCCTGGTCATGGGCGTCATCAACGCCACGCCGGATTCGTTTTCTGACGGCGGGGACTGCCTCGATCCCTCCCGCGCGGCGGTTCGAGCGCGCGAGTTCCAAGCGGCGGGCGCGGACCTCATCGATCTGGGCGCCGAATCGACGCGTCCGGGCGCGCCGTTGATTTCGGCCGAAGAAGAACTGGCCCGTCTTTTGCCCGTTTTGGAGGCGGTGCGGCGGGAATCCGCCCTTCCCGTTTCAGTGGACACCACGAAAGCGTCCGTCGCCCGGGCGGCGCTCGCGGCGGGAGCGGAAATCGTCAACGACGTGAGCGGCCTCAAGGACGACCCCGAAATGGCGGCCGTGGCGGCTGAATTCGGCGCCGGTCTCGTCCTCATGCACCGCCGGGGAAACGCCCAAACCATGAGACAACATGCCCGTTATGTCGATTTGATTGCCGAAGTCGTGGCCGAACTCAAGGAAAGTATTGACATGGCGTTAAGCGCTGGAATATCCTATAACAAAATCGTGATTGATCCCGGCATCGGCTTTGCCAAGACCAAGGACCAAAGCCTCAGCTTGATCAAACATCTGGAATCCTTCAAATCCTTCGGTCGTCCCCTCCTCGTCGGCCTGTCGCGCAAATCGTTTCTCGGAGAAATAACGGGACGGGAACCCAGGGAGCGGGTTTTTGGCAGCGCGGCGTCCGTGGCCCTGAGCGTCGAACGGGGGGCCGGCATCGTCCGGGTGCACGACGTCGGAGAAATGAAAGACGTCGTGGAAGTGACCCGGGCCATTTTAAACGCGAAGTAAACAGCCACCAAACTTGATTTTGGGGCTATCGGGAGAAGAGCATGTCAGGACATTCCAAGTGGGCAACCATCAAACACAAGAAGGCGGCGGCGGACGCGAAGCGCGGCAAGATCTTCACCAAGCTGATCCGTGAAATCACCGTGGCGGCGAAAAGCGGCGGCGGCAATCCTGACACCAACCCCCGGCTTCGCGTGGCGATTTCCACGGCGAAAGAAAACAACATGCCGGCCGATAATATCGAGCGCGCGGTCAAGAAAGGGACCGGAGAGCTTCCGGGCGCGCTGTACGAGGAAGTCAGTTACGAAGGTTACGGGCCGCAGGGCGTTGCGGTTTACGTCCAGTGCCTCACCGATAACAAAAACCGGACCGCCTCCGAAGTCCGGAGCATTTTCGACAAGAAGGGCGGCAACATGGCCGGCGCGGGTTCCGTGGCGTGGATTTTCGAAAAGAAGGGTTTTTTTGTGATCGACACGGCCGCGATCTCCGAGGACCAGCTGATGGACATCGTGCTTTCGGCCGGGGCGGAGGACCAAGCGACAGAAGGCGCTTCCTATGAAGTCACGACCGCGCCGCAGGATATCGAGGCGGTGAAAAAGGCGCTGGCGGAAAAGAAGGTCCCGGTGGGCTCGGCGGAAATCACCATGCTGCCGAAGAATCTGGTGAAAGTCACGGCGGACCACGCCAAACAGGTCCTGGCGCTGATCGAAGCGCTCGAAGACCATGACGATGTGCAGCACGTCTATTCAAATGTGGACATTCCGGAAGAAGTCATGAAAGAGGTGGCCTGAGTTCGGGCCTATCGTCCTTATTTCAATTTTATAGGGGAACTATAATGAACAAATCCATGATCCTTGCAAAAATCCGCCGCTGGCAGACCGAGCTCCACGAGATGAACGAAACGCTCGCGGAGGAAAAAAAGAGCGGTCCCATCGTCGATATTCTGAAGAAAAGGGAAGAAGAACTGCATGAGTTGATCGAAGCCATTCAGGACAAGAGCTCCATCCCGCACGGCGACGTGTCCTTCGAACCGGGCCCGGTGATCGACGAAATCGGCGAGAAGGTCAAGAAAGTAAAGGAAGGCGTCCGGCGGCTGAAAGCACTCAAACAGGAAAAGAAAAAGATCCTGGAAGAGATGAAGCAGGAGTAGCCGCGGGCGCATGCGAGTTCTGGGGATCGATCCGGGCACCTGGAAGGCGGGGATCGGGATCGTCGACCTCGATAACGGCAAGATGAACTCGCCCCATTACGAGACCCTGGTCCTGCAAAAGAACCGCGGCGGGGTCCCGCTCGCCAAGCGGCTGCAGAAAATTTACGACATCCTGGGAGAGGTCCTGAAAATTTACAAGCCCGATGTCATGGCCCTGGAAGACGTCTTTTACAGCCAGAGTTTTTCATCCGCCGTCCGGATCGGCGAGGCGCGGGCCGTGGCCATCCTGGCCGCGACGAATCACGGCGTTTCGGTGGCCGAATATCTTCCCACGCGCGTGAAACAGGCCATCTCCGGGAACGGCCGGGCGGCCAAGAACCAGGTCCAATTCATGGTGCGCCATCTGCTCGGTTTGCGGGAGAATCCCCCGCCGGACGCGGCCGACGCGCTGGCGGTCGCGATCTGTCATTGTCAATGCCGGCGGGAAAAAATAGAAGCCGCTCATGTATAGTTATCTCAAGGGAAATCTGGCGGTCAAACACCCCACTCAAATCGTCGTGGACATCGGCGGGATCGGCTACGAAGTCTTGATTCCGCTCTCCACGTACAGCCACCTGCCGGCCGAGGGGCAATCGGTGCATCTCCTCACCCACGTGCACATCCGCGAAGACGCGCATCAAATTTTCGGCTTTCTGACCCAGGACGAAAAGAGCCTCTTTCGCCTGTTGCTTTCCATTTCGGGCATCGGGCCGAAGATGGCCCTTGCGGTCTTGTCCGGACTGGCTGTGGCCGATCTCAAGCGGGCGATTATCCACGAAGACCTCGCCGCCCTGACGGCCATTTCGGGCATCGGACGGAAAACCGCCGAAAGAATCATCATCGAACTCCGGGAAAAGGTCCTGGTGGACGAGAAATCGAGCCGCAGGCCCGAGGAGACCGGAACGGACGACGAGCTGGTGCAGGACACGGTCCTGGTCCTGGTCTCGCTGGGTTATAAAAAACCGTCGGCTCAGGACGCCATCAAAAAAGTTCTGGGGGAAGCCGGCGGCAAGAGGCTTTCCGTCGAGGAACTCGTCCGGGCGTCGTTGAAAGTCGTTTGAGCGCCATGGACCAACCGGTTTCGCTGGGCCTCGCCTTCCTGGCCGGGCTTCTTTCTTTTCTCTCCCCTTGTGTGCTTCCCCTCATCCCCGGATACCTTTCATTTCTCACCGGGCTCACGGTCGAGGACCTTCACAAGGAGGAGACCGGGAAGGGACGCCTTTTTGGGAACGCCTGTTTTTTTGTGGCCGGCTTCTCCGCCGTTTTCATCCTCCTCGGCGCGACGGCGACCGGCATCGGCCAATTCCTGGTATCGCAGCTCAAAATTTTCAATCAAATTGCGGGCGTGCTGATCGTACTGGTCGGCTTGCACGTGCTCGGGATCCTGCGCTGGGACGCGCTCTTCCGGGAAAAGAAGATCCACCTGCGCAAGAAACCGTTCGGCCTGGCGGGAAGTTTTGTGGTCGGGGCCACGTTTGCGTTCGGCTGGACCCCTTGCATCGGGCCCATTTTGGCCGGGATTCTCGCTTACGCCGGGACCCAGGAAACGGTTTTGCAGGGGACGGTCCTTTTGGTATTCTATTCGCTCGGACTCGGCATCCCGTTTCTCGTGACGGCGCTCGGGATCCAGGCCTTTTTCGGTTTCTTCGCGCGGGCCAAACATTGGCTCCGCGCTTTCGAGATTGTGAGCGGGCTGCTGTTGGTGGCGGTGGGGATCCTGATTTTTTCCGGCCGTTTGACCGTCCTGGCCGGCCGGCTGTCGTTTTTGAACCGGTTTTCCATTTGACCCTCAGCCCTGTGGCTGAGGGTCATATCCAGCTCAAAACTTGAGGTTTTGAGCTATGGTTGGGGGAGGCTTATGAGAAAGGCTTGTTCGGGACTGATCCTCGGGATTCTTTTCCTGTTCGTTTCCTGCGCGCAGAAACCCGTGTTCCAGAAGGCGCCGGAATTCACCTTGAACGATCTGGCCGGCCGGCCGGTGCATTCGTCTGAATTTGACGGCCAAGTCCTCCTGGTGAATTTTTGGGCCACTTGGTGCCCGCCCTGCCAGGCGGAGATCCCCGCGCTGGAATCCCTCCACAAGGAATATCAGTCCCGCGGCTTCCGCGTGCTCGGCATTTCCCTCGATGAATCCGGCCCGGCGGACGTCAAAGCGTTCGTCGAGAGATTCGGCATCACCTACCCGGTGCTGATGGGCGACGACGCGGTCGTCGAGGCCTACGGGGGGATCCGAGGGATCCCCACCACTTTCCTCATCGCGCGGGACGGCCGCATCGCGAAAAAGTTCGTCGGCGAGCAATCGAAAAGCGATTTTTCTGAGGCCGTCGAGCCGCTCCTGGCGTCATGATCACATCCAAATACAAGCCTGTTTTCGATCGGGCCCTGCGCGGAGCCGCCCGAGCCGCCGCCGCGACCGGCGTCAGCCCCAATCAATTGACGTTGGCCGGTCTTGCCCTGGGAATTTTTTCCTGCCTCTACCTCCTCTGGAGCCGGAACCTGGCGGTGTTCGCCTGGCTGGCGCTGATTTTCGGATTGCTGGACGGGCTCGACGGCGCCGTGGCTCGCTTCACGGGCAAGACCTCCAAATTCGGGTCCTATCTCGACGCCATGTGCGACCGTTACTACGAAATCTTCGTGCTCTTCAGCGTGGCTCATGTCACCGGATATTGGGGGCCGGCTTCGGCCATGCTCTCCGGGTCGCTTCTCACAAGCTACGCGAAAGCGCGCGCGGCGATGGAGGTCAGCGTTTCGAATTCCGAATGGCCGGACCTCCTGGAAAGGGCCGAAAGGAGCGTGATCTTCGTGGGGGGGCTTTTCCTGAGCCAGATTTTTCCGCGCCTTTTTTTCGGCCGAGATCTTTTTTACTGGACGCTGATTTTGCTGGCGGCCGGGACGCACTTCACCGCCTTCCAGCGGATTTTCCGGGCGCGGAAAATCATCGCGGCGCGGCAGTGAATCAGGTCGACTGCCGGATGACGAGTTCGGGCGAGATCTTCTTTTGAACCGGGGCCTTGGCGCTCCCTTCGATCAGGCCGATCAGGATGTTCACCATTTCCCGGCCCATCACTTCCAGCGGTTGCTTGACGGTGGTGAGAGGCGGCTCCACATACTTGCCCTTTTCGATCCCGTCATAACCGATGATGGCCACTTCTTCGGGGCACTTGATCCAGGATTCTTTGAGCGCGCGCATGGCGCCGATGGCGATGTCGTCGTTGAAGCAAATGAGGGCGCGGGGCAGGGAGCGAGAGTTCTGGATGATGTCCATCATCTTGAGGTAGCCGTCCTCTTCGAAAAAATAATTGCACTTCCGGAAGTGATCGGGCTCGAACGGGATCTCGTTGTCTTTCAGGAGCTGGCGATAGATGTGGTAGCGTTCCCGCGCGTCCAGGGAGGCCTCGTCGGGCCCCTGAAGCATGCCGATCTTTTTATAACCGCGGCTCAGCAGGTGATTGAAGCTCAGATGGGTGCCCGTGGCATTGTCGCAGTAGATGATGTTGGCCTTGAGGCCGGGGGTGAAGTCGTTGACGATGACGATGGGAAGGTCCGAACCCTCCATGGCCTCTTCCATGTACTTGGGGTGGATTCGCCAGGTCAGGAGCAGGAGCCCGTCCACCTGATGCTCGCGCAGGATTTGCCGGCTGGGGTCGGCGTACTCCTCGTCCTTGACCATGATCAGCTTCAAATCATAGGTCGTCTGCCGGAGAGCGCCGATGACGCCCGATATGAGCCGGGTGAAATATTCGCTTTTGAAAATTTCGGGGGTGAAAGCGGTTAGAAGTCCGACCGTGGATTTTTTTTGCGGCTCAAAAGTCATAGTTTCGGGGACCGTGGTTCAGAAAGGGTAGCAAATTAAGCCCAATTG
>JACQVP010000065.1 GCA_016209715.1 Candidatus Omnitrophota bacterium | reverse complement strand
GTCCAAGGCCCTCGAGATCGTGTTTGTCTTCGAGAACAAGAACCGCAGTAAAAAGGGCACGCTTTTTGTGGACGATATCCTGTTCGGGTCCTCGGAACTTCCGTCGGACGAAGCCATCGCCCCCATTGAAAAGGAAAAAGTTTTCGGGTATTTTAAATTCAACGGGAGCGAAGTGGACGGAAACGCCATACGGGTCTCCGGCCAGAACGACATTGAGCTTTTCTTGAAGTCCGTTCCGCCGGAATTGGAAAGCGTTCGCCTCGAATTGAGCACCGATGGCGGGGCGACGTGGACCTTTCTCGAAAATTTTTACGAACACAAGGAAGGGGAGCCTTACCGCTTTCAGTGGGCGCCGGGAGCGGCCTTGCCGTCCGGGAAATCCGAACTCAGGGCCGTCGTCTTGAACCAATACGGCCAGGTCACCGTCATTGCCGGACCCCTCAAGATTGCGGCCTGACAACATGCGCGAACCGGTCATGAGGAATGTCGATCATGCCTATGATCAATATCTCCTCGCCCACGAAAAGGACGCCCTCCACGCCATCCAGGCCTTCGCCGAGCGGATGGAGAAGAGCCACGTCAAATACGGCAAATTCGCGATCCCCGTCTTCTTCAAGCCTCATTTTTTGACGCCGCGCCAGGAAAAGCTCATCAAGTCGGCCAGTGAGACCCTCCTCGGGATCGTGAACAAGGTCGTGGACCTCTATTTCAGCGAACCCGAACTGGCGGGCCTGTTCCGCATACCGGAGGACATCCGCAAACTGATGTCGGTGGACCACGGCTATTCCAAAAACGTTGTGGTGGCGCGTTTCGACGCCATGCTGGAAGGCGAGAGCCTCAAATTTTTCGAGCTCAACACCGGTTCGCCCGCCGGGATGGGATACGCCGACGCCCTGGAGGAAATGATCTTTTCGGCCGAGGAATTGAAGCCCTTTATCGAGGGCCATCACATCCGGAAGGAAAACCGTTCGGCCCGGCTCCTGACCGCGCTCCTTCAGACTTACGAGGATTTCGGCGGTCATGAAAAACCGCAGATCGCCATCGTGGATTGGAGGACGGTGAAGACCCGCCCGGAGTTCGAGGCGCTCAAGGTTTTCTTCGAGGACAAGGGGTACGCGACCGTCATCGCGGATCCCCGCGACCTTCGTTACAAGGGCGGCAAGCTTTATCATGATGATTTCCGCATCGACATCCTCTACCGCCGCGTGATCTTCGAGGAACTCGTCGAAAAGCTCGACGAGGTCGAGGACATGATCAAGGCCTACCGGAACCGTCATGTCTGCATGGTCAATCCGCTGCGTTCAAAACTGGCCGGCAGCAAGGCCGTGCTCTCGCTTCTGACCAATCCGGGTTATGACCGGTTTTTTACCGCCGAGGAGAACCGCGTGAAGGCGAATCATCTGCCGTGGACGCGCCGGATTGAAGACGCCGAAAGGTTCTACGGCGGTAAGAAGATCTATCTCATTGATTTCCTGAAAGACGAGAAGGAGACGCTCGTGCTCAAGCCGTCCGAAGGGTACAACGGCAAGGACGTCACCATCGGCTGCGAGACCCGGGAAGAGGACTGGAACCGGGCGATCGACCGCGCCCTCAAGGGCGATTGGGTGGTCCAGGAGTTCGTGCCGATCCCCGTCATCACCGTCCCCGTCGTCGTGAATTCTCGCCTCGATTTCGCCTATAAGAAAATCAACTTCAATTCCTTTGTCCTCGGCTCCAAGTACGCGGGCAGTTTTTCCCGCGTCAGCGACGATTCGGTCATCAACGTGGCCCGGAACGGCGGCCTGATGACCGCCCTCACGGTCGAAGAGGTCCACGAGCGCTAGGCTGCCAGCGGGCATGATCCTGGCGGATTTTCACACCCATGTCGGAATCAGCAGGGACGGCGCCTCGTCGAAGGTCGCCGAACTCCTCGCCGGCATGCGCCGGCACCGGATCCTCTATTCCGTGGTCTTTCCGATCGATGAGCGGGACCCCGGACCTTCCTATCGGCATCTGAATGACCGGGTCATCGCCCTGGTGCGCCGTTACCCCCGATTGATCGGCTTCATGCGGCTCGATCCGCGCGCCGGAAAGACCGCCCTCGCGGAACTGGAGCGGTGCGCACGGGCCGGTCTGGCGGGGGTGAAGCTGCACCCGCGCTCGGAGGCCTTCGGCCCGCGCCATGCGGCGAAACTGATCGGGGAGATCGCCCGCCGCCGCCTGCCCGTCCTCTTGCACACGTCGCACGAGGCGAATTGCCGGCCTGCCGCCTGGCTTCCGCTGTTCCGCATGCATCCTTCTCTCACCGTCATCCTGGCCCACGGGGGCAAAGACCGCTACGAAGAAGCGGCGAGGATGGCCCGGAATCACCGGCGGATTTTTATTGAAACCTCTACCCTATCTTGTTTTCGGACGCGGCGCATCCTGCGGTTGGCCGGCTCGGCGAAAGTGGTGTTCGGTTCGGACCGCCCTTATTCCGATCCCGCGGTCGAAATTTGCAAGTACCAGACCGTGGCCTCGAAAAGGGAGCAGAAGAGGATTTTTTTTGACAATGCGCGCAAGATTTTTCCAAAAATTTCTTTCAAGCCGGTAAGGCCTGTAATAAAATAAATCACCTTGATATCACAATCCATGAATCCTAGGGTTTTCACGCTTCAGGAAGCCATTGCCCTCATCCCCAAGCTCGAACAAATGCTGGACGAGCTCATCCTCAAGAAGAGGAAGATGCAAAAACGCCACGACCAGCTCCTGGTCCTGGACCTCATCGCCGGAGAAAACGCGCAGGATTATTCTTCGGGCGACGGCAAGGAATACCTCGAGAAATCGGCCGAACTGGAGTCCCTGATTCTGTCCTTTGAGGAGGACATCCTCAAGGTGAACGAAACGGGGTGCTTCCTCCGTGACATCGAAAAGGGCATCATCGATTTCTTTTACGTCCACAACAAACAGCTCGTCTTCCTGTGCTGGAAGAAGGGCGAAAAGAAGATCAATTTTTACCACAATCTGGACGACGGAGACCGGCACCGCAAACGCTTGTGACGGACCATGCCGGAGCTGCCCGAAGTAGAGTCCATTGCCCAAAGTCTCAGAGCGCTCGAAGGGAAAAACATCCGCCGGGTCCGCGTCTATTCCCGCGCCATCCTGAAGCATCCCTCTCTCGCGGTGGAAAAAATTCTCCCCGGGAAAAAATTGCTGCGAATCAAGAGGCGGGCCAAATATCTCATTTTCGAACTGGAAGGTTCCTGGAGGCTTATCCTGCATCTCGGGATGACGGGTCAGATCTGGCTGCACCGCGACGAGGAGTCGCCCTTCCTGCCGGACAAGCACACCCATTTCGCGCTGGAAACGGACGGGGGCGGATTTTATTTCCGGGACATCCGTAAATTCGGGTTTGTGGACCTCGTCCGGCTGTTAGAGGAGGCGGAAGGCGATTATTTCGGCCGCATCGGCAGCGAACCCTTTGACCTGGACGGCGGGGCATTCGTGCGGGCCCTGAAGAAATGCCGGGCCCGGATCAAGCCGCTTCTTCTCGGGCAGAGAGTCGTCGCCGGCATCGGCAATATTTACGCCGACGAGAGCCTGTTCGCGGCCGGGATCCGCCCGACCCGGAAAGCATCCGGGTTGAGTTCCCGGACGATCTTGCGTCTCTGGGGAGAAATCCGGCGCGTCCTGGCGGAAGCGGTCGAAAAGGGAGGTTCTTCCATCGACGACTACGTTTTGCCGGACGGGTCACGGGGCGGTTATCAGCGTTATCATCGCGTATACGGAAAGAGCGGAAGACCGTGCCTGGCGTGCGGCACTTTGATCCGTAAAATCGTCGTGGGCGGCAGGGGCACGTGTTTTTGTCCCTCGTGCCAACGGTAGCCCAGGACCCCGAGTCCAGAGACTCGGGGCGATAAACGGCCCCAAACTCGATGTTGGGGCCATTGGGGAGGTAAGCAAATGTTATTGCCGAAAAAAGCGTTTTTGACGAAAGGCGTCGGGGTGAGCAAGCACAAGCTGGCGAGCTTCGAGCTGGCGCTTCGCGACGCCAAAATTGCGCCGTTCAACATCGTGCGCGTCTCCAGCATTTTTCCTCCCAACTGTAAATTGGTCTCGCGCGAGGCCGGCATCAAGTACCTCGCCCCGGGACAGATCCTCTACGTCGTATTGGCGGAAAACTCGACCAACGAGCCCAACCGTCTGATCGCCGCGAGCATCGGGATTTCGCTCCCCAAAAATCCCAGCATTTGCGGGTATCTTTCCGAGCACCACCCGTTCGGCGAGACGGAGGAGAAGGCGGGCGACTATGCTGAAGACCTCGCGGCAAGCATGCTGGCGACCGTGCTCGGGGTGAAATTCGACCCGGCCGCGAGCTATGACGCCAACAAGGAGTTGTGGAAGATCTCGCACGAAATCGTCAAGACGACGAACATCACCCAGTCCGCCGAGGGAGACAAACACGGGGACTGGACCACCGTGGTCGCCGCCTGCGTCTTGATTATCTAACCCGAGATGGTTTCTTTCCGGTAAGAGGCCGGGTCCCCGAGGTCAAAGAGCTCTTCCGGCACCCGTCCCGACAACGCGGCCTTCCGGATCTTCAACCGGAGCAGATAGCCCGTCATCGGTTTGAACAGAGTGATGTCCAGAGGAAAAAGAGAGCCGTTTTCCACAGGCTCGAAACGGTTCCATTGGATTTCGAGATAAGGCTTTCCATCCAGCGAAAACCGCGTGTCTTTCAGCACCCTTAACCCGTCCTTCAGAACGACGAGCTCGCGTTCCTTGTATTGCCCCGTGCCCGATACCCGGTTGAGGGTCACGACCCATCGATCCGCCTGTTCCGCGGCCTGGATCTGGTCGGGAGTTTGGTCAACGGCCTCGGGCAAGATCATCATCTTGAAGTCTTGGGGAGTGACTTTCATCTCGAATTGATCCCGCCCGATGGCCTCGAGAGGGCCGGTGTAAACAGTTTTCAATTTTGGGATTTGAAGCCAAAAGGTCCTCTTTTTAGACACCAGGGTGAAGTAATGAGGCGTGAGCGGGCTGAAGGTCTTGAAATAAAACAAATCGCCGTCGGCGCGCATGGCGAGCTGGCCTTGCGAGCGGTTGATGGGGTTGCCGGGCTGGGACAATTCCAATTCGAGATAGGCGCGAATCCCGTGAAAGGCCTGGAGATTGCGATTGAGCGCCTGGATGACGGCGGATCCGCCCGAAATCTGGGCCGGCGAGAGGGGGACGAACAGAAGAAACGAAGCGGCGAAAAAGGAAAGTGCCCGCTTTTTAACGGTCAAGCTTTCCTTCGATGAACTGCTGGACGAAGTCGCGCGCATCGGTGTCCGAAAATTGTACAGGCGGATGCTTCATGGTGTAAGCCGAAATCGAGGTCAGCGGGCCGCCGGTTTTCCGCTCCCGCGCCAGCTTCACGCACCGGATCGTGTCAATCGCGCAGCCGGCGCTGTTGGGAGAATCCTCGACCGAAAGGCGCAATTCGACGGTCACCGGGAAGCCCGAAAAGCCGCGGCCTTCGATGCGGAGATAGCAGATCTTGTTGTCGTTCAACCAGGGCACATAGTCGGAAGGACCGATGTGGATCTTGTCGGCCTCGAGCGGGACATCGAGCTGGCTCTGGACGGCCTCGGTCTTGGAAACCTTCTTGGAGGCGAGCCTTTCGCGGTTCAGCATGTTGAGGAAATCCGTGTTTCCGCCCATGTTGAGCTGATAGGTCCGGTCGATCGTGACTCCCCGGTCTTCAAAAAGCTTGGCCAGAGTGCGGTGCACGATGGTGGCCCCGATCTGGGCCTTGATGTCGTCTCCGGCGCAGGGAATGCCTTTTTCCTCGAACCGTTTCGCCCATTGCGGGTTGGACACGATGAACACGGGCATGCAGTTGATGAAGCTCACGCCCGTCTTGAGGCAGGCCTCCGCGTAATGTTCCGTGGCTTTCTGCGAGCCGACGGGCAGGTAATTGAGAAGGATTTCGGCGCCGGTCTTTTTCAAGACTTCCTCCACGTTGACCGGTTTTTCGTCGGCCAGGAGAAAAGTCCGGTCGTCCGGATAGGTGGACATGTGCTGTGAAACGCCGTCCAGGACGGTGCCCATTTGCACCACAATGTCCGACTTCACTTTACCGTTGCCTTGGTAGAGAGGAAGGATGCAGTTGGGCTTGGCCTTGAGGGCTACGTCCAGGGACTGGCCGACCTTGCGCTTGTCAATGTCGAACGCCGCGACCACTTCGATGTCCCCGGGGTTGTACCCGCCGATTCCATAGTGCATCAACCCCAGGTGCTCTTCACTTTTCAATTTTCCGTTATGAGAATAGTATTCGATGCCGTCAATCAGGGACGCACAGCAATTTCCGACACCGGCAATCGCGATTTTAATTTTTTTCATGGGCGCGAATTCTTTCAGGGTTGTTCAAAGGAATGCAACTGTCTATGTTGACTACGGATAGATCCTATCCGAAAGATGCAGGAAATTATAAACACTTCCGGATTCGAAATCAAGGAAAATTCCGGCGGCTGTCTGTTTGAAATGCCGGGTTTTCTGTGTTAGAATCGCCGCCTTCATCCAAAGGAATGGACCATGGTTCACATTGACGAATTTAGGAAATTCGAATTTCGCGTCGCCGAAGTGCTCGACGTCACACCCCACCCCCAGGCCGACCGGCTCTGGGTGGTGGACATCCGAGTCGGCGAGGAAACGAAGCGGATCGTGGCCGGAATCAAGATGTTTTATTCCGCCGAGGAATTGAAGGGAAAGAAAGTCGTGGTGGTGAACAACCTGGAGCCGGCCGTCATTCGGGGGGTCGAGTCGCAGGGAATGCTCCTGGCCGCCCAGGACGGCCAGACTCTGAGCCTCATCGTGCCGGAGCGGAATGTCGCGTCCGGGGCCACCGTGAAATAAACCTCCTTCTCCATGGCGATTTTAAAGGCATTGTCCGCAGTCCATTACAATCCCGGTAAAGTCACCCTTTCGCAAGTCATCGCTCCCCCCTACGATGTGATCAGCGCGGAAGAGCGTGACCGCCTCTACCAGGCCAGCCCGTATAACGTAGTCCGTCTGATCTTGGGCAAGGACGACCCCAAGGACACCGACTCCGACAACCGTTACACGCGGGCCCGGCATTTTCTTGAGAGCTGGCTGAAAGAAGCGGTCTTGTTGCAGGAATCCAAGCCGGCCTTGTATCTTTATCAGCAGACCTTCAACCATCCCGTCACCGGACGGGTCCAGGTTCGCCGCGCCTTTTTCACGCTTCTTCGTTTGGAGCCCCTCGACAAGGGCGTGGTATTTCCGCACGAGAAGACTTACGCCAAACCGAAGGCCGACCGCTTTCGCCTCCTGGAGGAAACCCACACCAATTTGTCTCCCGTCTTCGGGCTCTACAGCGACGACACGGGCGAAGTGCGGGCGATTCTCGAATCCGCTTTCGCGCAAAGGCCCGCCTGGGAAGCCTCCGATCCGGAAGGCGTGCGGCACGAGCTCTGGCCTCTGGACCGCGAAGAGGCCGTGGCCGGGATCGTTCGCGCGTTTCATTCCAAAAAAATCGTTTTGGCCGACGGCCATCACCGGTACGAGACCGCCCTCAACCATTTGCAGTCCAGAAACCCGTCCGGGGACTCGCCCTGCCATTATGTTTTGATCTGTCTCGTCGACATCGCCGATCCTGGGCTGGTGGTTTTGCCGACCCACCGTTTGCTCAAAAAGCCGGACGGTTTTTCTCCTCGCCGTCTCCTGGACGGTCTGGCCGAATATTTCTCCGTTTCCAGGGTGCCGGCCGAGGCTTTGATGCCGGCCGTCAACGCGATGACCGGTTCGGAAAAAGGTTTCGGATTGTATCTCGGCGGCGGGGAATCGTATCTGGCTCAGCTCAAATCGGAGGACGCGATCCGGGCCTTGAAACCCGCGGGCCGTTCGGCCGAATGGGCCGCGCTCGAAGTGAGCATCCTCTCTTACGTGGTTTTGGAAAAGATCCTGGCTCTGCCGGAAAATCAATTCGAAGAGTATCTCGCCTATACCCGCAGCGAGCGCGACGCACTGGCCCGCGTGGATTCCGGCGAGTACGCCGGCTCCTTTTTGACCCGGTCCATTCCGGTGCGGCAAATCCAGGCTGTTTGCGAGCGCCGGGATCTCATGCCGCACAAGTCGACCTATTTTTATCCCAAACTTGCGTCAGGGCTTGTATTTTACCGGCATAGTTGATAGAGTAAGCCTCATAAGGAACTCCCTATGGAAATCAACATCCCCGGCAGTAAAGGATTCCCGCCGATGCGCCCGCCTCAATGGGGCCCGGTGATTCTCCTGTTGGCCGTAGCGCTGGCTTTCTCGTCTTTTGGAACGCTGGTGTACACCGTCGAACCGGACGAAGTCGGCGTGATCCAGCGTTTTGGCAAATACGAACGGACCACCAACCCCGGTCTTCATTTCAAGCTTCCTTTCGGCATCGAATCCGTGAAAAAAGTCAAGGTCACGCACGTTTTTAAGGAAGAATTCGGCTTCCGGACGATGCAGGCCGGCGTCCGGAGTACGATTTTGCGGGGTGAGAACGAAAACCGGCAGCGGGGGTTGTATGC
>JACQVP010000066.1 GCA_016209715.1 Candidatus Omnitrophota bacterium | reverse complement strand
TGTCTGAACTCTATATCAATAAAGATGTTATGGATATTTTAGACACGGCTGAGATCGACCGGTTGCTTCGCGGCGCGGAATCCGGAGCGGAGGAAGCGGGAGAATCCATTCGGGCTTACGCGCGCCAATTGGAGGTTCAGTCCCAAATGACCGCGTCCCGCCGTCAAGATCCCATCCGCGAAAGCGACCAGCGTGCGGGCGATTCGGGTTCGTTGTGGCTTTCCGCGCAATCGCTCGGTGAGGAAGTGGAAACATTGAACGCCGAGGAGCTCATCAAAGAATTGGCGGCAATTGCCGGCAAAGAGACCCTCACGGAAGACGAGGAATTCAGGAGCGGTAAGATCGCCCTGGTTCTGTATCAAAATAAACTTCACGACCTCGTCTCTGAGGCCGTTCGCGCCCGGACGACCCTGGAACTCCTGGAGCGGCTCCTGCCGAAATTCCGGTCCTCCAGATTGGCCGCTCAGGAGAGCAGGATCGTGATCTTTTGGCTGATCCGGGAGTTTGGCAAGCTCCGCGAACTTGGCGGAATGGGATGGAGTGACCCGGAAAAGAGAGACAATCCTTTACTCGCCGGGTTGTCGTTCGAGATGATCGAACCATTGTTCGGCGCCCTCGAGGCGGCGGCGGCAAATTCAAATAAAACCGGGGAGGCTTTGCGCGCGGCCGAGGAGGCCGTGAAGAGCCTGGCGATGCGTCTGCGGGAAGAAGAAATCGTAAAAGTGATGGACCGCGCGTTGGCGTTGCTGGACAGCGGGGATATTTCGAATGGGCTTCGCAGCGTTTTGGGAAATGTCCTGGCCGATCTGGCGCCCTTCGTTTACCAGGCGGATTTGAACGCGGTCTCGCGGATCGTGCGGGCTTCAGACCGGGCCCTGAGGGCTCTGCCGGAGATTGAGGAGGCGCGGGAATCGAGGGCCTCTCTCGCGGACGCGTACATCTCCGCGGTCACCCATCTGCCCTCGCGCGATTTTCGGACTGAAATGTGGGAACGCATGATCGATCTTTTCCGGAATGCGGCGGGGGAAAGTAAACCGGTCCAGATATCCCTCCGGCAAATGGCCGCGCGCTTACAGACTTGGGTTCCCAGTGTCCAGTCTGCCAGGCGGGAAGACCTGATTGAAGCCGCTCAGGCGGCCTTGAAGAATTCGCGCGGGATGCACAGCCCGGAGTCCTTGCGCGCGGTCGCAAACCTGCTGGCGGAGGCCTTGGTTCGCACGCAGCCCGAATTCGCGGACGCGGGCGATTCAGCCGTGAATTCGGTGGCCATTCTTCTCGGTGATTTCTTTAAGGAAACCGGAGGCGGGGAAGAATCTCTGTTCGCCCGATATGGGGACCTGGATGAAATCCGCCGCATTCTGCGGACGGGCTCGGCCGTCAGCATCCGGGAGGGCCTCGTCATTTATCTGGTCCAATTGAAGATGTCCGCGGAGCGGGCCGGAAAGAAACCGGAGGAGGATGAAGGGGACGGCGAAAATGACGAAGGGCCCCTGTGGCTTGCCGGCCCGCAGTCGTCGTCGCTCGGGAAATTGATGGAAGAGATCAAAGCGGTGAACGGGGAGGAAAAATTTCATTTTCATCGCGTGATGCGGAAATTTGAACGGTTGAGGGACGCCGCAAAAAACGCGACGCCGGAAGAAGCCGACGCCATGATCGATCTGGCTTTGTCCGTCCTGAGCCGGGCCCGCCTGGAGAGCGGGCCGGAAGTGACTGTGCTCGATTGGGAGGGAGTGGGGCTGAGCGGCGGCTTGCTGCTCAAGGCCGCTGCGGAAATGGTGCGCGAGGATAAGAGGGACGGGCTGTATGACCGGTTCTGGCAGGAAGTGATCAATATCAGCGGCCATGAGGCGAGGGATTATGCCGTGAGGAGCGCGCTGCTCTCGGGCCTGGGCGGCTTGTTTTTCCGGGATTCGCTGGTGATGCGGACCAACAAATATATGGGCATGCGCGATTCCTTGTTCGGCTTGATCGACGGGTTTCGCGCGGTAGAAAGCGCCAATCGGACCCGCTGGACGCTCTCGTCCTTCTTTTATACATTTGCCGCCGTGGCCGATGAGGCCGGGCTCGAGGAAATTTGGGGAAGGATCTGGCAAACCATGAACGGAGTGGTGGGGGAGAGCGAAATGGCCAATCAGGCCCGCTACGCCTTGGCCAATGCGATGAGAATGACCGTTCAAAACGGTCCCGCCGCGGCGGACCCGCGCAAGGTCCGGCAGGTCCTGGAATTTCTCGACGGGCTGGCGGGGGATTCCCCCAATCGGTCCGCGGCGAGAGAGGCGGCGGCGGACATTCTGAAGGTGATGCTGCTCCGGTCCGAGCGCGTGACCATTCCGGATTCCTATCTGCCCGGCCGGGGCCCCGTGCGGGAACCTTTCTATTTCACGGATCTGCGCGATCTGATTGCGTTGACTTCGGAGGATGAGCGAGAAATCCCGCTCTTCCCGAAATATGGGGATTGGGAAGAACTGCGCAGAATTCTTCGAACCGGCGATGAAAACGCCATCCGCGCGTCGCTGGCCGACTATCGGGCCCAATTGCTCGCGGGTTATGCCCGGTCCGCTGAATCTTTAAAGGGATCCGGAGAGGATGAGAGACCTTCAGGTGCGATGTGGCTCGCGGCGCGTGAGGGGCCGGATACCGGAACGGGCGCCCAGGCCTCGTCGATGGGGCAAAATTACGGAAAGATGTCTTTCGAACAGCTCCAAAAGGCATTTTCCGAAGTGTCGGGCGGGAAGGGCCAGGACCATCGGGCCAGGACGGCCATCGTATCGTCCTTGCGTCATCGGATCATGAACGAAGGGGAGGATCAAGCGGCCGTGATCGGGCGCTGGATCGAGGAAGCCTATGACCGTGTCGAGGGCCGCGATGAGGCGGCGGATTCGGCGCGCTTGTCTCTCGCGGAGGCCAGCGTTCAGTTGGCCCATTATTTGCCCGCGCGGGAACGCGAGGCCTTTCTCCTGCGGACCGAGAAGCGGCTTTTGACTGTGCCCGGAGTGTCGAAGAGGGCGCATTCTACGCGGGAGGCCCTCGCGTCCGCGCTCCTACCGATCGCTGTCCATCGGGACAACGAATTGAGCCGTCAGCTTTATTTCAAGTTCAAACAGACGCTAGTTTCTTTGACTGAATCCTCGCCGGAGAACTATTCCTTGATGCAGGTGCTGGCGGAAAATTTGGTCCTGTTGCTCAACATCCTGGTCGCGCTGCCGGAGCCGGCCGGAGCGATTGAAGATTACCTGGGCGTCCTGAAGCGCATCCGCGGCCTTTCGAAGCCGGCCGAGGGCGCCAGGGAGGCGGTAGGAACATTGCTGGCCCATTATTATTTGTACCGTCCGGATGCCGAGACGAGTGAAAGTCTCTTCGTGTCGCGCCTGACGGCGTCAGAGGCGAATCTTCGGGCGGCAATGCAAAGCGCCATCGATAGTCAGGAATACGGTCCGCTTCTGGCGGTTTTGCGGTCGATTTTCGGTCGCGCGCCTTTAAGGGAGGAAGATTCCTCCGTGTTTCCTGATTATGGCTCTTTGGCCGCAATGGATGAAATCGTCCGGTCCGAACGGGAGCAGTTGATGATTCCCGTGTCTCTGCCCACGGATTACGTCGAGAAAATGAGACGCCGGCAAAACGATGGAGCGCTGGATTCATTGATCGAAAAACTAAGCGCGTACGGGCAGTCCTTTTCCGTCGCCTATGACATCCGGGTCCAGATCGACGCGATGGCCAAAGATGATTCCAAGTCGGACTCGCGGAATCCGCGCAACCGCGCTTTTGACAGGATCGCGGAGCGGGAGGGCGTCCCCTTCGGTCCGGAACGGGTCTCCGCGCTGATGCAAGCCGTCCGCGAGGCGTTGGCGAATGTTACCGGGGATCCGCTGGTCAAAGCCGAAAAGCGCTATTTGTTCGGCATCCTCATGACCATGCTGGCCAAGCGCATGGCGCCGGAGGACGCGGCGGACCTCCTGGAAATCATGATTGAGGCGTATGCCGTCAGCCAGTCTTCGCCGGCGGGCATCCGGCTCAGGAACAAGGCCGCGTACACCGGTCTTCTCCGGGACGGGATCCTGGAACGGTGGAAACTTCAATTCCCCGAAACGGCCCGGCTCCTGGACCGGCAGCTGAGCTCGGAACTTTTGAAACTCCTGGCGATCATTACCGAGGAGCGGGAATCTTTGATCTTGAAGCACGGGGATCTGGCCGAGCTGAACAGGATCCTCAAGACCGGTGGCGAGGCCTCCGGGGGACTTGCGCGGTATGCGCAACAACTGCAGGGAATTGCGGAGAGGGCGGCTGCAAAGGCGGTCTCCGTGCCGGGCGCCGAAGTGCCGGATGACGTTCCCAATGCCGGCGATGAGCTCTGGATGGCGGGGGGCGGTTCAGCCGCGTCGCTTGGCCGTGATTATCCGGAAAGGATTCGGGTGGCGGAAGCGCTTGCCCGTTTCAAGTCCCTGAAAGGCGTTGACGAGCCGCAAGGGTCCCTTCGTTTTCGGATCGTTCAATCCTTGGTGGACCTCAGCCGTCAGACGGAAACCGGGGACCTGGGGCCTATGTTGGGAGATGTTCTTGAGGCGCTGGACAGCTATGACGAATTTTCAGCTTTGGGCAACCGGAGCCGCGGGGGATTGTCGACCGTCGTGAAGGAAATCGCCGGCCGGGTCTCGTCCGACGAGCTCCCGGTCGCCGCGAATGCCCTGATGAGGGCCATGCAGAGAACGCGCCTCGACAGCGAAGCGATCTCGAATCATCCCTTGGCTTCGTACGCGATGATCGCCGACGCTCTGCGCCCCGTGATTCAGCGGATCGAGGTCGCCCAGCTGGAAGGAGTCGAAAATGCAATCTTGGAAGCGTTGAAAGATATCCGTCCGGACGCGGCGGCCAAAGTGCAGTCGGCGAATGAAATCGACCGGCTCCGCTGGGCTCTTTTAGAGGCCCTTCGACGGAGCTCGGGCGGGGAGTGGCAAGCGCCGGTGGGTGCGCGAACTCCGGATGATGCCGGGAAAGCGCTGAGTGAGTTTTTAGAGATTTGGGTGGAAAGGAACAGGGAATTCCGGCTTTTGTTCTCTCATTACGGCGATTTGGCCGAACTGCGGAGAATTTTGAAGGCCGATCCCGCTCGAATACCGCAGGCCATCGGGGAGTACCGTGAACAGCTTTTGCTGGAAGCGGCGAAAGAGGTCCCGGGCGGATTGAGCGCTCCCGGGGCCGCCAAGGAAGGCGATGCGGACGCGTCGCTGTGGATGGCACAGTCCGCCGCTCCTTCCGCTTCTTCCGTCGGGAGAGATTTGAACCAATATCAGGCGATGGATCCGCGGGACCTGATCCGCGAACTGGAAGGCGTGGCGGGCGTGCGTCAGGACGCGGTGAACGGCCGCTTTTATATCGACAAGGTGCTCAAGGCAAAACTTCCCGGTTTGGACGAAGGCGCCGTGCGGGAGCTGGTTCCGGTCATTCTTGAGGCGTCGGAGCGAACCCCCGTTCAAGAAAGTAATCGAAAGGCCGCCTGGGACAAAGTGCGCGCGATTTTATGGCACTCGCTGGGTTTGGTGTATCCGAAAATGAGCGCGGCAGAGCGGGAGGAGGCGGCACGGGTGGTCATTCGAGGCCTGGCCCGGGTGAATGTGAAAGGTTCGCACGCCTCATCGGCCGTGGCGGAAGGCGGGCTTTTGGTGAGGCAAGTCATCCAGGCCCAACCGCAAAGCCGCGCGGAGGACTATATTCAGCCCCTCTTCGAAGTCCTGGCACGGATCAAAGGGGACTATGGAACCGTGAACGCGATCCGGCGCGAGGTCACCGAGACCTTTGTCGCCGCCCTTCTCAAATTGACCGGACTGGCCGCGGATAAAAATCTCAGTGACAAAATCATCGCGGAACTGTCCCGGAACGGCGGCGGAAAAGAGGAAATGGCCTATTTCGCCGAGTACGGTTCAGTAGAAGAATTGAAACGAATTTTCCGGGCGGGGAGCAGATCGGAAGTGCTGGATGGCCTCTCCTCCTACGTCGAACAATTGAGAGTGGATCGCGAGCGTGAACGGCAAAAAGGCGAGCCGGTGACCCAAAGTTCAATGCCGGACACGGATGAGTCCAGCGAAGCGGACTTATGGCTGGAGTCGGGAAACGCGCCCCGCGCGGCCTCCGCCGGTGAGGAGCTCACGGAGCCCGGCATCGACGTTTCAGCGGAGTTAGCGGAGGTTATGCCTCCCCGGGAGCTGGCGGATTATCTCAATGCTCAGACGGGTTCCCCGGAGGAGAGAATAAGCCAAGCCGAGCGAATGTACCGGGAATATTTCGAAAAACGATTCCAGGCTCTCGACCGAGCCCTCGAAGCGGACGCGGATCGCGTGCGGGCGGCCATTCACGCCCTGGAAACCACGGAAGCGATCCTCCAATTTCTCGTCTCGGAAGATTGGGATCGTGAATTGAAAGGGTATTTTCAAGCCTCGCTGGATGAGGGCGTGATCCAACCGCGGGAGATAGAAGGATTAGCGGTCAGTATCCGGAGCCGGGTCCTCGGAATGGCAGTGCAGACTGTGGATTTGGCGGATGAACGGCTGGCGGAAATGATCCGGGACCTGGATGAAGGCAAGCTGGCCGTGTTTGAGTCCCGATTGGACGGGGCCCTGGCGGCGCTTCAAGCCGGCGACCGAGGCCGGCGGCTGGTCCTCGCCATCAATCATCCCGAATCGGACATCGAAATCGTGCTGGGCGTTTTGGCTCGTTTCGCGCCCTTCATTCAAAGATTGGAGGTCCTGCATGAAAAGAGCCAGCCGTTGAAGCGCGCCGAATGGAAGGCCTTCCCCCAGCTCTCGACCCAGCTCTATGATCGTTTGAATTTGCGGGGGGCGCTGGAAAAAGTCGTGAAGCGCGGCCTCGGAGAGAGCCCCGCTTTCGCCTTCACGGCTGATCTCGGGGCGGAGGCGATCCCGCAGCAATTCAACACCCTGATGGCGGAGATCGGGCGCTTGCCGAGCCGGCGGCTTCAAATCCTGGCCTATACGGCGGCGCTGGTCGTTCTCATTCGGCTGGCCTCGCTCGGCGATGAGGAAGCGCTGGCGGTGCGTTCCAGCCCGGAAAAACTGCGCCGGTTCATTGAGGACGATGACCGGACCCGGTTCTTGGCGGACCAATTTGATTTGCTGGAGGGCACGGTGCGGCTCAATATCCAGGGATTTGTCGCCTCCTTCCTCCGCGCCAAAGAGGAAGCGGAAGCGGTCGGCCGCGCCGCCTGATTCTCGCCGTATATCGTCTGCCCCGCTAACTTTGGCATTGACGCGCTATAGATCCTCTGATATATGTACATGCTTTAAGATTATTAATTAATATGCCATTCCCACCGAACATGACAGCAGAGAAACATTTGAATGCGTCTCCCAATCCCCTGGTCAAGGCCTGGGTGGAGGAGATGTCGTCTTTGTGCGAACCGGCGAGCGTTTATTGGTGCGACGGGAGCGAAGAGGAGAGTGTCCGCCTCACCGAGCTCGCCGTGCGTACCGGGGCGCTCGAGCCGCTCAATCAAGCGAAGCTTCCGGGCTGTTATTTCCACCGCAGTCATGAAGACGACGTTGCCCGCACCGAACACCTCACCTTTATTTGCACTCCCCAAAAAGAAGATGTCGGCCCCACCAACAATTGGATGGAGCCCTCCGAGGCATATGCCAAGCTTCGTGAAATTTTCAAGGGTTCCATGGCCGGCCGCACTCTTTACGTCGTGCCTTTCGTGATGGGGCCTGCCGGCTCGCCGTTTTCGAAAGTCGGCGTCCAAGTCACGGACAGCGTGTATGTGGTGCTCAACATGCGCATCATGACCCGAATGGGCAATATCGCCTGGCAAACGCTGGGAGAGTCCAACGATTTTACCCGGTGCCTTCACGGTCTTGCCGATCTCGATGTCAATCGCCGCTATATTTGCCATTTTCCCCAAGACAACACCATCTGGAGCGTCGGATCGGGCTACGGCGGCAACGCCTTGCTCGGGAAGAAGTGCCTGGCCCTCCGCATCGCGAGCTATTTGGGCAAACACGAGGGCTGGCTGGCGGAGCACATGCTGATTCTCGGCCTGGAAGATCCCGCCGGAAACGTGACCTACGTGGCGGCGGCATTTCCGAGCGCATGCGGCAAGACCAATCTTGCCATGCTGATCCCGCCCGAATCGCAGTCGCGCTACCGGGTCTGGACGGTGGGCGATGACATTGCCTGGATGCGGGTGGGGGAAGACGGAAGACTGTGGGCAGTCAATCCGGAAGCCGGTTTTTTCGGCGTGGCGCCTGGGACCAGCTATAAATCCAATCCCAATGCCATGCGCACCATTCAGAAAAACAGCATTTACACCAATGTCGCCAAGAAGCCGGACGGCACGGTGTGGTGGGAGGGCATGGATGAAGAGCCCCCGGCCGAAGCGTTAGACTGGCGGGGCAAGACCTGGACGCCAGCGTCCCCGTCCAAGGCCGCGCATCCCAACGCCCGTTTTACGGCCCCGGCGGCCCAATGCCCCAGCATCTCGCGGGAATGGCAGAATCCGCGCGGCGTTCCGATCAGCGCCATCGTTTTCGGCAGCCGCCGCTCCCGCCTGGCCCCGCTCGTATATGAATCCAAGAACTGGCAGCATGGGACATTCATCGGTTCCTCGATGGCCTCTGAAACGACGGCCGCCGCGCAAGGACCGACCGGGGTCACCCGGCGGGACCCCATGGCGATGCTCCCGTTTTGCGGTTATCATGTCGGAGATTATTTTCAGAACTGGCTCACCGTCGGCAAACGCCTGCAACACGCCCCGAAAATCTTTCACGTCAATTGGTTCCGCCGGGACCAGAACGGGGACTTCCTGTGGCCCGGATTCGGCGAAAACATCCGCGTGCTGCGCTGGATTGTCGAGCGGACCAAAGGTGCGGCCGGAGCGGTCGATTCCACGATCGGCTATTTGCCGGCACCCGGAGCGATCGACCTGTCGGGCCTCAATTTGCCTTCTTCCGCCGCGGCGCAGCTCCTGGCCGTGGACCGGGAAGGCTGGCTTCAGGAGGTCGCGGAAATTGAAGAATTTTACGGGAAGATTGGCGACCGTTTGCCGGCTGCGCTCCGTCAAGAATTGAACGACCTCAAGGACCGTCTCAAATCCCATGAATAAGAAAACCGTCAAAGATATCGATCTCACGGGAAAGCGCGTCCTGGCGAGGGTGGATTTCAACGTGCCTCTGGACCCGCAGGGAAAAATCACCGACGACGCCAGGATCGTGAAGACGCTGGACACCCTTCGTTATATCCTGGCCCAGGGAGGCAAACTCGTGCTCATGTCCCATCTCGGAAGGCCCAAGGGCAAGGACGCATCCTGCAGCATGAAGCCGGCGGCCATCCGATTGGGAGAACTTTTGTCGAGGCCGGTGCGGCTGCTCGGGGACTGTGTCGGGGAAGCGGTCAAGGGGGAAGTCTTAGCGATGAAGGAAGGGGAGGTCGTTTTGCTGGAAAATCTCCGCTATCACGCGGAAGAGGAAAAGAATGACCCCTCGTTTGCCAAGGAATTGGCCTCGCTCGGCGAGGTTTACGTGGACGACGCCTTCGGTGCCGCCCATCGCGCTCATGCCTCCGTCGACGGCGTGACCCGCTATTTGCCGGCCGTGAGCGGCCTGCTTTTGGCCAAGGAAATCGATTATCTCACGCGCGTGGTGACCCGGCCGGAACGTCCGTTTGTCACCATCCTCGGCGGATCGAAGGTTTCGGACAAGATCAAAGTCATCGAGAACCTGCTTGCCAAAGTCGACTGCTTGCTCATCGGCGGCGGCATGGCGTACACCTTTCTCAAAGTGCAGGGGATCCCGATTGGCAGCTCAAAGCTCGATCAGCCGGGAATGGCCATCGCCGAGGGCATCCTCGGGAAGGCGGCTCAATGCAAAGTGAAAATTGTCCTCCCGGTCGATCATGTCGTCGCGGATTCTTTCAGCGAGACGGCGAAGTTCAAGACCGTCGATAAAATTGAAGACGGCTGGATGGGGCTCGACATCGGGCCCCGGACGGTCGAGCTTTTCCGCCGGGAAATAGGCGCCGCCAAGATGGTGCTCTGGAACGGCCCGGTGGGAGTGTTCGAATGGAAAAATTTCGCCGGCGGCAGCCGGGCGGTGGCCCAGGCCATTGCCGATTCCGGCGCGGTCAGCGTGATCGGCGGCGGCGACACGGCCAGCGCGATCAAGGTGTTTGATTTGGAAGACAAGATGTCCCATATTTCCACGGGCGGAGGCGCGTCCCTCGAATTTCTCGAGGGAAAGGTCCTCCCGGGCGTCGCGGCGTTGCTCGAAAATGAGGCGGCCGCGAAACATTCTTAAAAGGAGGCTGAGGTGAGAAAGAAGCTGATTGCCGGCAACTGGAAAATGTTCAAGACCGTGCCGGAGGCCGCGAACCTGGTTAACAGCATCAAGGCCGGACTTTCCAAGTTCTCCGACGCCGACGTGGTCATCTGCCCGCCGTTCACCGCGCTGCAGGTCGTCTCTCAACTGGTCAATGAATCGGTGGTCGACCTGGGGGCGCAGGACATGCATTTCGAAACCGAGGGGGCATACACGGGCGAAATTTCCCCGCTCATGCTGAAGGACCTGGGATGCCGCTACGTCATCCTGGGCCACTCCGAACGCCGCGCCTACTTTCAGGAGTCGGACGAGCTGATTAATAGGAAGGCCAAGGCGGCGGTGAAATTCAATCTCATCCCGATCGTCTGTGTCGGCGAGACCCTGGCCGAGCGCGAGGACGGGCGCGCCCAGGAAGTCGTACGCGGACAGGTCCGCGGGAGTTTCGCGGGTTTTACCCCCGAGGAAATGGAAAAAGTCGTGATCGCTTACGAGCCGGTTTGGGCCATCGGCACCGGCCGGACGGCGACCCCGGCGCAGGCCGAGGAAATGCACGCTTTCGTGCGGGGCCTTCTGAAGGAGCTCTTCGGCGAGTCCGTGGCCGGGGAATTGCGTATCCTTTACGGGGGGAGCGTCAAGCCGGACAACACGCAGGAATTGATGCGGCTGCCGGACGTGGACGGCGCTCTGGTCGGGGGGGCCTCTTTGAAGGCGGAATCTTTCGTGCAAATCGTCAATGAATCCACTCACGACACCGTAAAAGAGGGCGCCTAACGTGTTGAACGCGATCCTCGTATTCTTTCATATCATGGCCTGTCTCACGCTGATTTTGGTGATCCTGTTGCAGGTAGGCCGGGGCCACGGGCTCTCCGGCGCATCCTTTTCGCAGTCCGGGGTGCAAACGGTATTCGGCACCAAGACCGCTGATTTTTTGTCCAAGGCGACCTCCGTCATGGCCATTGTTTTCTTGATCACCTGCATTTCGCTGGACATCCTGCAGGCCCGCCGCAGCCGGTCGCTTTTCGGTCCCGCCAGGCCCGGTGCTGCCGCCGGACAAAAGGTGGACGTCCAGAAGATCCGGGAAGTCCTCGAGAAAATCAAGGCCGAGCAGGCCGCCAAGACCGGTGAAGGGGAGGAATCCGCCCCGTTCGTGCCGGCAGGCGTGCCTGGCCAGGAAACGCAGGTTTCATCCGAACCCGCCGCGCCGCAGGAAGCGCCGGCCCCCGCCGCTTCTGAAAAAGTTGGGTGAGGACAGGCGCCGCCTAACCGCAGGGCTCACCCTTTCCTTTTTTTTATTCTATTCCGTTCCTTTACCGGCCCGCGCGGCCTCGGTGCGAGACACCCTGGTCATCGCCGCCGCCGCCGAACCGAAATCATTCAACGAGCTGATCGCCCAGGAGACCACCACCACGCAGGTGACGGGTTTCCTTTTTGAGGGTTTGACCCGGCTCAACACGGAAACCGGGGAAATCGAGGGGCGCCTGGCCGAATCCTGGGAGGCCGACGCGGAAGGATTGTTGTGGACCTTTCGCCTCCGCCGCGACGTGACGTGGTTCGACGGCCGGCCGTTCACATCCGGCGATGTGGTTTTCACCTTCCGGGACCTCATCTACAATCCGAAAATCATCACGCCGGCCCGGGACGTCTTCCTGCTCGACGGCAAACCCATCGAAGTCTCGGCCGCCGGCCCACACACCGTACAATTCAGGCTTCCCAAGCGTTTCGCGCCTCTTTTGCTCGCCCTCACTCAATCGATTTATCCGCGCCATGCCCTCGAAAAGGCAGTGGCGCAAGGATCGTTTCAAAGCACTTGGGGCGTCGACACGGACCCTGAGGACCTTATCGGGACCGGGCCTTTCAAATTGGCCCGCTATCGCCCCGGGGAAAGGATCGAACTGGTCCGAAACGAGCGATATTGGGGCCGGGACCGGGAAGGGAAGGCCCTGCCGTATCTGGCCAGAATCGTGATGATCATCGTTCCGAGTTCGGACGGACGCCTGTTGAAATTTCTGGAGGGCGAAACGGACGTGTATCAGCTGGCCGGCGGGGATTTTCCTCTTTTGAGCCCGCGGCAGAGGCAAGGCGGTTTTAGGCTGACGGATTTGGGGGCCGCGCCGGGATCAAATTTTATGGCCTTCAATCAGGGCGCCGCGGACCCGGTCAAGAGGCAATGGTTCCGGAGCCGGGTCTTCAGAGAGGCGGTGGCGCGGGCGCTCGACCGCGACGCCATGATCGACATCGTTTACAACGGCCTCGGCGAAGTGCAATGCTCGCCTCTGAGCCCGGCGAACGTGGTCTTTTACTCGGGATTGCCGCCCTGCTACGACCGGGATCTGGAGGCGTCGCGACAACTGCTGGAAGGGGAGGGGTTCGCCGATCGGGACGGGGATGGCTGGCTGGAGGACCGGGAGGGCAGGCGCGTAGAGTTCCTGCTCATGACGAATACTGAAAACCCCGACCGGATGCAGATGGCCGGGATGGTCCGCGAGGATTTGGCGAGGATCGGGATTCAGGTTCATCTTCAGCCCATCGAATTCAACTCGTTGGTCAACAAGCTGGTGGCCACGAAGGACTGGGAGGCGCTGATTTTGGGATTGACCGGAGAGGTAGATCCGCACTTTGGCGTGAATGTGTGGAAATCGAGCGGGAGTCTCCATTTTTGGAACCCGGAGGCGAAGGACAGTCCCTCGGAATGGGAGCGGAAGGTGGATTTGATTTTCGAGGAGGCGGTGGGAGTGCTGGACCCTCGGGAGAGACGCGCGCGATACGAGGAATGGCAGTTGATCGCGGCTCGGGAATTGCCGATGATTTATACCGTCCTTCCCAAGGTGGTCTACGCGATCCGCGACCGGTTCCGCAGTCTGCGGCCGACCGTCCTGGGCGGGCCGTTTCACAACATCGAATACCTTCGCGCCGAGGAGTGACTCGTTGAACCTTCTGACCTATGTTTTGCGCCGGGCCGCCGCGGTCTTGCCGATCCTCGTTCTCCTGCCGTTCTTGACCCTGCTGCTCATGCATTGGATGCCCGGCAATTATTTCGACACCCTCCGGCTCAACCCGCAAATATCGCCGGAGACGATCCGGCAGTACGAGGCGATGTATCACCTCGACGCCCCTCTGCCGGTGCAGTATTTTCACTGGCTCCTTAATCTGTTCCGGCTCGATCTGGGTTATTCCTTCGCCTACCGCCAGCCCGTGACGCAAATATTGGGCTCGCGGTTGTGGAACACTTTTTTGCTGTCGGGCGTTTCTTTTCTAGGTGCCTGGCTGCTGGCCGTTCTGGCCGGACTCGCGGCGGGGTTGAAGCCGGGGGGCTGGTTTGACCGGGCAATGAGCGCTTTTTCTTATGCCGCGTTGTCAATCCCGGCATTTTTTCTATGCATCCTGTTTTTGTACGCCGCCTCCCGGACGGACATCCTCCCCCTGGGCGGAATGCGGTCAGTCCATCATGAGGCGCTTCCTTTAGGCGGGCGCCTCGCCGATGTGGCCGTCCACCTGCTGATACCGGCTTCCGTGCTGGGTCTCGGGACTTTCGCCTATCTCTTCCGCATCATGCGTTCCCAAACCGTGGACGTCGCGTCGCGGGAATTTGTCCTCTACCTCCGCTCGCTCGGCATTCCGCGGCGGATGATTGTCTTCCGGCATATCGCTCGGAACGCCCTGAATCCTCTCGTCACCATCTTCGGTCTGGAATTGCCGGCGTTGTTTAGCGGGGCCGCCCTGGTGGAGATTTTCACGGGCTGGCCGGGGCTGGGGCAGGTGATGTTGCAGGCGGTCCGAACGCAGGACGTGTTTCTGGTCCTCGGCAATATGGTCATGATTTCGTTTCTGCTCATCGCCGGAAATCTGGCGGCGGACCTCTTGCTGGTGGCCGTAGACCCGCGTATCCGCCTCGAGGGTTCCCGTGGCTAATCCGATGCGCGTTTCCGCCTGGGTGATTCTGGGGGGACTGTCGTTGGCGGTCCTTTTCGCAGCGTACATCGCCCCCTATGACGTTTCCGACGCGCGAAGGGACCATTCATATCACCCGCCCACCCGGATTCATTTTCGCGATGCCCAGGGGGTCCTGCATTGGCGGCCTTTCGTTTATCCGACAGTCGCGAAGCGGGACGAGCACCTCCGGCGGCGTTATGTTGATATCAAAGACCGCCTCTGCTTCATCCGTTTCGGCGGGCGCCGCCTGATCCGCGTGGACGAGCCGGGAAGGCTTTATTTGTTGGGAACGGATTCGCGCGGGAGGGACCTGTTTTCCCGGGTTTTGTACGGCGGGCGCATTTCTTTGTCCTTGGGCTTGCTGGGTGCCGCGATTGCCTGCGCCCTGGGCTTCGCGGTGGGCGCCACGGCCGGATATTTCGGCGGCCGGGCGGACCAATTCCTGATGAGGACGGCGGAATTGTTCATCATGATCCCGGGGTTTTATCTCCTGCTGGCCGTCCGCAGCGCCCTGCCGCCGGTTCTCGATTCACGGCAGATCTACGCCCTGGTGGTGATCGTGCTCAGCTGCATCGGCTGGGGAAGCGTGGCCCGAGTGGTTCGCGGCCTGGTCCTGTCGCTCCGGGAGGCGGATTTCGTTGCTGCGGCGAGAGTGCTGGGCCAGAGTCACAGCCGGATATTGATCCGGCACATCCTCCCGCACACGTGGAGTTATGTGGCCATCATCTGGAGCGTCTCCGTTCCGGGTTACATCCTCGGAGAATCCGCGCTGAGCGTGCTGGGGCTCGGCATTCAGGAGCCGGACGTCAGCTGGGGGAATCTGCTTTCTGAATCGCTTGCGGTCGCGCATTTGACCTTGCACCCATGGGTGCTGGCGCCGGGCATTTTTCTGGTTTTGGCTTCGGTGTGTTTCAATGTCCTGGGGGACCCCGTTCGCGAGAAGGGGGGGATGGGATGAAACCGGTCTTGGAAGTGCGGGACCTGGAGTTGGGTTATCGGCCCAGTGGGACGGGGCCGGCGTGCCGGGTCGTGGGACCGCTCAGTTTTTCCGTCGCCGAGGGGGAGGCCCTGGGCCTGCTGGGAGAGTCCGGCGCGGGAAAATCCACGGTGGCCCTGGAAATCCTCGGATTGCTGACCTTCCGTTCGGGCCAGAGGCTCGGCGGTGAAATTCGACTCAACGTCCCGCGGGAGCGCGTCGCATTGATTCCCCAGGACCCCTTGAGCGCGATGGATCCTTTGTGCCCGCTGGGAGTTTTATTTCGCGCCGTCGGACTGGGGAAGGAAGAGGCGCTGTCCGCCATGGAGCGGGTCCGCTTGCCGCTCGACCGGGTTGGCCTCAAGAGCTATCCTCATGAGTTGAGCGGTGGAATGCGCCAGAGGGTCCTGATCGCGCTCGCGGTCGCTCGCAAGGCTTCCCTCATTGTGGCGGACGAACCCACCTCCTCGCTGGATGTGACCGTGCAGGCGGAAATCTTGCAATTGTTCCAGGAACTCAAAGGGCAGGGAATCAGTTTCGTGATGGTGACTCACAATGTGCCGGTCGCCAAGGCCTTCGCGGACCGCGTGGCCGTCATGAGGAAGGGCCTGATCGTGGAGAGCGGTCCCACGGCGGAGGTCTTCGCTCATCCCTCCCATGATTATACGCGCTCGCTGCTACGCGCGGTCCCGGCTCTTCGGAGGAGCGGCATCGCATGACGGTTCCTTATTTTCGCTTCGACCACGTTTCAAAGCGCTATGCCGTCCGTCAGGGCGTCTTCCGCCGGGCAAATGAATTCGCGGCCCTCGGCGATGTCGATTTCGCATTGGAAGCCGGTTTGATCTATGGGCTGGTGGGCGAAAGCGGTTCCGGAAAGTCAACCGCCGCTAAACTGATGATGGGCCTCGAGAGAGTCACCTCCGGGACTGTTTATTTTGAAGGGACGGCCCTCGAGGAAGTGTTGCTCAAGGACGCGGCCGCTTACCGTCGAAAAGTCCAAATGGTCTTTCAAAACCCCTATTCCTCGCTGGACCCGCGCTGGACAGTCCGGGCGCTGGTGGCGGAAGGGATCGGGCATTTGGGACGAAAAGAAATGGAACCGCGAGCGGCCGAGGCGCTGCGCGCCGTCAGGCTGGATGAATCTTTTTTTGCGCGGAAGACTTCGCAGATGAGCGGCGGAGAGCGGCAGCGGGTGGCCATTGCGCGGGCGCTCGCGATGAGGCCCGATTTTTTGATCCTGGATGAACCGACGTCGCAGCTTGACGTCTCGGTGCAGTTCGAAATCATTTGCCTGCTCGAAGAATTGAAACCGCGCCTGAAGGGCGGCATCCTGTTCATCACCCATGACATCGCCCTGGTCAGCCGTCTGGCGGACCGTATTCTGGTCTTCCGGGCCGGAAGACTCGTGGAGCAAGGCCCGTCACGTCGGATTTTGGACGATCCGGAATCGGAATACACCAAAAGGTTGCTTGCGGCGGTGCCGAAATGGCCTTAAAATCATACTTTTACGAGGAGGGAAATCCATGCCAGAATTGAGGAAAGACCCGGTGACGGGCCGGTGGGTCATCATTTCCACGGCGCGGGGAAAAAGACCGAGCGATTTCAAGCCCGACGCGACTCCGGTCCCAGACAGCGGCAATTGCCCGTTTTGCTATGGCAACGAATCCATGACCCCGGCCGAGATTTGCGCCGTCCGCCGGGATGGCAGCGCCCCCAACACGCCGGGATGGTCCGTGCGGGTAGTCCCCAATAAATTTCCTTCGCTAGGGATCGACGATCACTTGATTAAAAAAGGCGTGGGAATGTACGACCTGATGTCCGGGTTCGGGGCGCACGAAGTGATCATCGAGACGCCGGACCACCATCGCCCCGTGGACCAATTGAGCCTCAGCGAGATCAAGGACATCCTCACCATCTACCAGAACCGGGTGGAAGATTTGCATCGCGACATCCGCTTCCGGTACATCCTCATCTTCCGGAACGAGGGGCGGGAATCCGGGGCCTCTCTTTATCATCCGCATTCTCAGCTCATCGCGACGCCGGTGACGCCGAAACGGGTGAAGGAGGAACTGATGGGCGCCGAGGCCTATTACAAGACGAAAGAACGCTGCGTGTTCTGTGACATGATCAATCAGGAGAAGGACTCCCAACAGCGCATTGTGTATGAAAACGACCATTTTATTTCCTTCTGCCCGTTCGCGTCGCGGTTTCCGTTCGAGCTTTGCCTGCTGCCGAAGAATCACGAGCCGGACTTTTACGCCTCGCGCCAGAGGATTGACGACATGGCGCTGGCGCTCAAAATGACGATGGAGAAACTGCACACGGCCTTGAACCGCCCTCAATACAATTTCATTATCCATTCGGCGCCCAATCTATTTCCGCGCCGCGGATACTGGCACACCATCCGGGACGATTACCACTGGCACTTCGAAATCATGCCGCGCCTGACGCGCGTGGCCGGTTTCGAGTGGGGCACGGGGTTTTATATCAACCCCACGGCCCCGGAAGACGCCGCCAAATTCCTGCGGGAAGTCATCGTCCACGCCTGATCGAACGGGAGGCTCATCATGAAGACGGTCGCGGTTGCCTTCATCTGGCACATGCACCAGCCGCCTTACAAGGACGAGCTCACCGGCCGCTACGCCCTCCCGTGGGTTCGCCTGCACGCCACCAAGGGCTATTATGACATGCCCGCCCTGCTCTCGAAATTCCCCAAGATCCGGCAGGTGTTCAATCTGACGCCGTCTCTTCTTTCTCAGATGAAAGATTACGCCGAAAACCCGAAAGTCCAGGACGTCTTCCTGGACCTCACGCTCAAACCGGCGGACCAGTTGAATGACGAGGACAAGGATTTCATCCTCTCCAATTTTTTCATGAACAATTGGACGACGGTAGTCAAGCCGCACCCGCGTTATTCGGAGCTCCTGAACCGGCGCGGCCACGGCTCGGACACGGAGGAGATCCGTAAGGCCCGCGAGAAATTCGAGACGCAGGACTTTCTCGACCTTCAAGTGTTGTTCAACCTGATGTGGTTCGGATATTCGTACCGCAAAAAGGAGGGGCGCCTGAGGGAGCTGATCAAAAAGGGGGCCAGATACACGGAGGAGGAAAAGAGGGAAGTGGTCGATTTTCAGCTGCGGGCTCTCCGGGAGGTGTTCGGTTTGTACCGGAAATTGGCGGCGAGCGGCCAGGCGGAATTGACGACGACGCCGTTTTATCATCCCATCCTGCCGTTGATCAGCGACCGTTCCCTGGGATATGCCTATCTCTGGGAGGAAGATGCCCGGTGGCAGGTGCGGGAAGGGATCCGATACTTTCAGGAGATGATGGGGGTGCGCGCGGCGGGAATCTGGCCGGCGGAAGGCAGCGTGTCCCAGGACGTGATTCCGCTGTTCGCCGGTGAAGGCGTCCGCTGGATCGCCACGGACGAGGACATCTTGATGCATTCCACGCTCGCGGCGGAAGGCGGAGAGACCCCGGTTTCCGAGCGGTTCAAGCGGGAGGACGCGCTTTACCGGGCTTACCGGGTCCAAGAGGGCGATTCGGCCCTTTCGATTCTTTTCCGGGACCGGAAACTGTCGGATCTCATCGGTTTCAGTTATGCGGGCGCGGACCCTCACGCCTGCGTCGACGACTTCATGCGCCGGCTCCGGTCTATCCGCCAGCACCTCTCGGGTTCCTCGGAGCCGAACGTGATCACGATCATCCTCGACGGCGAGAACGCCTGGGAGCACTATCATTACGGCGGCGAGAGGTTTTTGTCCTTTTTGTATGAAAAATTAAGCGAGGAACCGGGATTCGAAACGGTGCTGCCCGGTGAGTTCCTTTCCGAACACGCGCCGGGTTCTCGCCTGTCGAGGCTTTATCCGGGGTCCTGGATCAACCACAATTATCAAATATGGTACGGCCATCACGAAGACCGCCTGGCCTGGGATTATCTGGCGAAAACCCGCCAATTCCTGGCTGCGGAGAGCGCGGCCCCGGACGTCCTGGAGAAGGCCTGGAGAGAAATATATGCTGCGGAGGCGAGCGATTGGTTCTGGTGGTACGGGGATGAATTCACGAGCCAGACCCAGGATGTTTTCGACAGCCTTTTCCGCTCGCGACTGATGAACGTGTACGCGCTCCTCAAACGGCGGCACCCCGCGTATTTGAAACGGCCGATCAAACAGCCCCATCGTTCCCGGCGGATTCATGAGCCCGCGGGGTTTCTGGATCCCCTTCTCGACGGCCGGTTGACCGATTTTTATGAATGGATCAATGCCGGCAAGTTCCGGACCGGTGAAGCCGATATCGCGATGCATCAAAGCGAGCGGCTCATCTCGGAGATTTATTACGGATTCAGCCTGACGCACTGGTTTGTTCGCATCGATTTGGAGAAGAAACTGCAATGGGAATCGCTGGCGGGCAAAAGCGGGATCTTGCGGGTGCAGACGCGATCTTCCGCGGCCAAGGCCGCCGGCGAGCGGGAGTTCGAGGTCCGGTTCGAATTGCGGGACGGTGCAGGAATCCAGGTGACCGAGTTCTTGGCGGACGAGAGACAGCCGGGGGCCCTGTTGGAGGGGAATTTGCGCGCGGCCTCGATTCTGGAGCTTTCGGTCCCTTTCACCGCCCTTGATCTTAAACCGAGGGACGAGCTGTATTTCACGGTAAATATTGAAGATACCTCACAACTGGTGGTGGAAGAATGGCCCCGGCACGGCCTGCTCGGATTTCGCACACCGGACGAGACTTTCGAAAGCCTGATGTGGAATGCGTGATGCATCTGTGAGAGAATAGCGAATATTTCTTCCATCATGAATCTCAACGCCCTGAAAAACGTCATCACTTTTATTCTGGCCGGAGGCAAAGGCGAGAGGCTTTACCCTCTCACCCGCGACCGCACCAAGCCGGCCGTCCCCTTCGGCGGTTCTTACCGCATCGTCGACTTCACGCTTTCCAACTGCCTGAACTCTAACCTGCGAAAGCTTTATGTCATCACGCAGTACAAGTCTCTGTCGTTGCATCGTCATCTGCAACTGGGCTGGAACATCTTCAATCATGAAATCGGCGAGTTCGTCACCATGGTCCCCGCGCAGCAGCGCGTCGATGCGAGCTGGTACCGGGGCACCGCGGATGCGATTTATCAGAACTTATACACGATCGAAAAACTCCATCCCCAGTACGTCCTGATCTTGAGCGGAGACCACATTTACAAGATGGATTACGGGCAGATGATCCGTTTCCATATCGAAAAAGGGGCGGACATGACCGTGGGGGTGATCGAGTCCGAGAAGAGCAAGGCCAGCCATTTCGGCACGGTGTCGGTCGACGACGACTGGCGGATCGATTCCTTCAAGGAAAAAGTGAAGGATCCGCCCCCCATGAAGAATGATCCGGACAAGACGTTGGTTTCCATGGGGATCTACGTGTTCAACACGAAAATTTTGGAGGAAGTCCTGGAGCTCGATTCACGGGAGCAGACCGAGCATGACTTCGGGAGGAACATAGTCCCGATGATGGTCGGCCGCGGCGACGGGGTGTTTGCGTATAATTTCAAGGACGAAAACAAAAAGGAAGTCCTCTACTGGCGCGATGTCGGTACCATCGAAGCTTATTGGGAGGCCAACCTGGACCTGGTCTCTGTGGCCCCGATCTTCAATCTATACGACCAAAACTGGCCCATCCGGACGTATCAGGAGCAGGCCCCGCCGGCGAAATTCGTCTTTGCCCAGGTGGAAGAAGGCGGGCGTCTCGGCGTGGCCCTGGACTCTCTGGTTTCCAGCGGCTGCATCATTTCCGGCGGCAAGGTGGAGCGGAGCGTCCTTTCACCCAGCGTCCGCGTCAACAGCTACAGCCACGTTTACGAATCCATCCTCATGGAAGGCGCGGAGGTCGGCCGGAGGTGCCGCATTCGCCGCGCCATCATCGACAAGAACGTCATTATCCCGCCGGACACGATCATCGGCTATGACCCGGAAGAGGACCGGAAGCGATTTTACGTTTCCGAATCCGGCATCGTGGTGATCCCGAAAGACACGAGGCTCGAAGAGCATCTCGTTCATGCCGCCCGCAACACCCCCTGATTCGTTGGAGAATTTCCTTTCCCGGCCGGTCCGGTATCTTCGCGGCGTGGGCCCCAAACGGTCCGAGGCCCTTCAGCGCCTCGGCATCGAAACCATCGGCGACTTGTTTTATTTTTTCCCGCGCCGCTATGAAGACCGCAGCCGCTTCGTGACCGTGGAATCCGTTGCGGCAGGCCAATTCGTCACGCTGAAGGTTTCGGTCCTCTCCAAGACGCTCAAACGGTTGCGCGCCATGACCATTTTCGAGATGGCGCTCGGCGACTCGAGCGGGTTCATCCACGCCACCTGGTTCAATCAGCCGTATCTGGCGCGGCAGTTCAGCGAAGGCGATGAATTGATCGTGAGCGGCAAGGCGGATGTTTACAATTCCCGTCTCCAGTTGAATTCCCCGGAATACGAAGTCTTGACGGGTTCGACAGAAGACACGGTTCACACGGGGCGCATCGTTCCCGTGTATCCCCTGAGCGAGGGACTGGGGCAGAGAGGGATCCGCCGGGCCGTCAAAGAATTGATCGACGCCTATGCGGACGAAGCCGCCGATTTCATGCCCGAGGATCTGCGTGATAGGCTCGGCCTGGACCGCCTGCCGGAGGCGATCCGCAACGTCCATTTTCCGGAAAGCCAGGAATTGCTAGAGTGTGCGCGCCGACGTTTGATATTTGATGAATTTTTTCTCTTCGAACTGGCCCTGCTCGCGAAAATCCACCGCGACCGTCGGGCGACCCGGGCCTATCCTTTTTCCCACACTGAGAAAGTCACCGAGAATTTCAAGAAGAGCCTCCCCTTTGGTTTGACCGGAGGCCAATTGGAGGTCATCGGCGAGATCGCCCGTGACGCCGCGAAACCGGTGCCCATGCGCCGACTCCTGCAGGGCGATGTGGGTTCCGGCAAAACGGTGGTCGCGACGTTTTGCATCGCCTGGGCCCAGAGAAACGGAATTCAATCGGTTCTGATGGCCCCCACCGAGGTCCTGGCCGAACAGCATTATCAGACGGTCAGCCGCCTGCTGTCACCGTTCGGGACCCGGTGCGTCCTCTTGACCGGGAGCACCCCGGCATCGGAGAGGGGGGAGATCCTCGCGGATCTGCGCAGCGGGCGCGCGCCGGTTGCCATCGGCACCCATTCTCTGATCCAGGATGAAATCAAATTTTCCAAACTGGGTCTGGTGGTCATTGACGAACAGCACAAATTCGGCGTCCGCCAGCGGTCCGCGCTCTTGGCGGGGGGGATCAAGCCCCATCTGCTGGTCATGACCGCGACGCCCATCCCGAGGACGCTGGGATTGACGCTTTACGGCGACCTCGACATCTCCACCATTCGGGAATTGCCGGCGGGACGCAAGCCGATCCAGACGTTTTGGATCACGCAGGCCCGTGAGGAGGAAGTGCTCCGGCGGATCGCCGAAAAATTGAAAGAGGGCGAGCAGGCCTACGTGATCTATCCCGTGATCGAGGAGACGGAGAAGTCGGATTTGGCGGCCGCGAAAAAGGGATACGCAGATCTGCGCGGGGGTGTCTTTCGCGATTTTCAGGTTGGCCTGATCCACGGGCGTCTCTCCCGCCAGGAGAAAGACAGGGTCATGAAGGATTTTAAGGAGGGGAAGGTCAAAGTGTTGGTTTCGACTTCATTGGTCGAGGTCGGGATCGACAACCCGAACGCCACGCACATGGTCATCGAGCATGCCGAAAAGTTCGGCCTTTCGCAGTTGCACCAGCTGCGCGGGCGCATCGGCCGCGGGGACAGGGATTCCTATTGCTTTTTATTCGGGGAACCTACGACCGAGGAGGGCAAGCGTCGGCTCCGCGTCTTGACCAAGACGCAGGACGGATTCGCGATCGCTGAGGAGGACCTTGCACTGCGGGGGCCGGGAGACTTTCTGGGAACACGCCAGAGCGGGGTTCCATTGTTCAAGATCGGGGATCTGTTGCGGGACGCGGATCTGTTGCGACTGGCGCGGGCTGAGGCGGCCCGTTTGATCGAGCGGCAGGGGGGGATGGCAGCGAATCCGGCGCTCCGCGAAAAGGTGG
Source organism: Candidatus Omnitrophota bacterium (assembly GCA_016209715.1). Classification (GTDB taxonomy): domain Bacteria; phylum Omnitrophota; class Omnitrophia; order Omnitrophales; family Omnitrophaceae; genus JACQVP01. The sequence goes on along the minus strand of JACQVP010000066.1, from coordinate 14,608 downwards.
AACGGGAATCGCGCCACTTCTTCAATCAGGCTCAGGACTGATCATGCGAATCATCGGCGGAATGTTTAAAAGCCGCCACCTGAAATTTCCCAAGAACCCAATGATCCGGCCCGCCACGGACCGGAACAAGGAAACCATATTCAACATCTTGGGGCAGTCGCTGGACGGACTGGAGGTTTTAGACCTTTATGCCGGCATGGGAAGCCTCGGAATCGAGTCTCTTTCTCGCGGCGCGTTCCGCGCGACCTTCGTGGAGCAGAGCGCGCTCGGCGTCCGTTACATTCAGGAGAATATCCGGGCTCTGGGGCTCGATAACCGGGCCGAGGTTCTGAAGGCGGATGTCTTAAGGTCCGTGCCTGACCTCTTTCGCCGGGGCCGGCGCTTTGACGTGGCGTTTATCGATCCCCCTTATAATAAAGGACTTGTAAAAAAGACCTTGCTGCTGGTGGCGCAATTTGATATACTTTCGCCTCACGGAAAAATTGTGGTCGAACACGCGAGGCAAGAAGAACTGCCATGTCTCGGGCAATACCGCCTGGACCGAACCAATCGATATGGCATCACTTGCCTTTCTTTTTTGTATAAGACCGCATAACGTTTTCCGTCAAAACGGCCCCGGATCATATGAAGAACACCGCGATTTACCCCGGCACCTTTGATCCAGTAACGTTTGGACATATCGATATCATCAAACGGGCGTTAGAGATCTTTGACAAGCTTTACGTGGCGGTGGCGAGCAATACGAACAAAAAGCCGATTTTTTCGGCGGATGAACGCAAAGGCTTCATTCAGCGAGCCACCAGGAACTGGAAGGGCGTAACCGTCGAGACCTTCGACGGGTTGATCGTCGATTACGCCGCCAAAAAAGGAACTCAGGTCATGATCCGGGGAATGCGGGCCACCTCGGATTTTGACTATGAATTTCAAATGGCCCTCACCAACCGCAAACTCAACAAAGACATTCAGACCGTTTTCCTCATCCCGTCAGAGCAGAATTTTTATCTGTCCTCCTCGCTGATCCGAGAGGTTGCGCGCTTGGGCGGCAAGATTCGGGACTTTGTGCCGGCTTATATCGAAGGCCAGTTAATCGAGCGGCTCCGCGGTGATCATTGATATTTCAAAGCTCAAGTACGACGAATTCCTGGAGCTGGAGCACGAGTACAACCCTAAAAATCTGAACCTGGAGCTTTACGATCTCCATTACCGGGAGCCTCTGCGGCTCGAAGGGCGCCTCGAGCGGGTCCGAACGTCGCTTTTTTTTAAGGGCACCCTGCGGAGCGGGTTTGAGATTTTGTGCACGCGTTGTCTGAAGCCGGTGAACCAAAAAGTCAAAGAGACCTTCGACCTCTACTACCCCTACACGGGGCAGGAGACGATTGACGCCACCGATGACATTCGCGAAGTGATGTTGTTGTCCTATCCCGTGAAGTTTCTTTGCAAAGAATCCTGCAAAGGGTTGTGTCCCCAATGCGGGGCCAATTGGAACGAGGAATCATGCCGGTGCCCGCGGGTCGAGAAAAAGACGGGCCCGGGCGCATTTGACAAGTTGAAAGAGTGGTATTCCCAAAAAAAAGGCAAAAAAGAATAAGCGCAAGAGAGGCGAACGACTAACATGGCAAATCCAAAGAGAAGACATTCCAACATGCGCACCCGGCTCCGGAGGACGCACGATACCCTCAAGCTCGCGTCCATGTCCACCTGCCAACACTGCGGAGCGAGCATTTTGCCCCACCGTATCTGCACCCATTGCGGTCACTACAAGGGCAAGCAGACGGTCACGATCAAGCAGAAATCGGAGAACAAACAATAAATGAAAGTCCATCGAATCGCGGTCGACGGCATGGGCGGCGATTACGCGCCGGCCGTCGTTGTTGACGGGGCCGTGCAAGCCGCCAATGATTTTGACCTGGAAATTATCCTCGTCGGGCAGGAGCAGGCGCTCAAGCGCGAGTTGAGCCGTCACAAAGTCATCGGCGGCCGGCTGTCCATCCATCACGCCTCGCAGGTGATCGACATGGGCGAATCTCCGGTCGTGGCGGTCAAGAAAAAGAAGGATTCTTCCCTCGCCGTGGCCGTGGACCTGCTGAAAGACAAGCAAGTCGATGCGGTCGTTTCCGCCGGCAACACCGGAGCGGCCGTGGCGGCGTCGACACTCAATCTCGGACTACTTCCGGGCATCAAGCGCCCCGGCATCCTGATCAGCCTCCCGACGCTGCGCGGCATCTCGCTGGCCATGGACGTGGGCGCCAACATTGACCCCACCCCGGAACATCTTTTCCAGTACGCCCTCATGGCGGACATTTACTCCCGCACTATCTATAAGAAGCGCCACCCCACTATCGGTCTTCTCAATATCGGGGAGGAGGAATCCAAGGGAACCGACGTGATGAAGGAGACGTACAAGCTTTTGCGCGAGTCGACGATCAATTTTATCGGGAATATCGAAGGGCGTGATTTTTTTACGGGCAAATGCGATTGCATCGTTTGCGACGGTTTCGTCGGCAACGTGGTGCTCAAAGTCACCGAAGGCATCATCGAAAACCTGACGGGTCTCATCCAGAAGGAACTGTCAAAGAATTATCTCGCCCAAATCGGCGCCTGGCTGATGAAACCAGCCCTGATGAGCGTCCGGCGCGAAACCAATTACGAAGAAGCCGGCGGGGCCCAGCTCCTCGGGATCAACGGCGTGGTGATCATCAGTCACGGCGCGTCCTCGTCTTGGGCCATCCGGAATGCCATCAAGAAGGCGGCCCATGTCATTGAATCCGACGTCAATGGCTACATCGTCAACGAAGTGACGCAGCGCGAAAAAAACCGCCAGGCGAACCCGCTTCCGAAGAGCGAGGACGTCACGAAGAAATGAAATCGGGCAATCCCACGCGTATCGCCGGCATGGGTGCCTGCCTGCCGACGAAGGTCCTCTCGAATTTTGACCTGGAAAAGATGGTCGACACGACCGATGAATGGATCCGCACCCGCACCGGGATCCGTGAGCGGCGCATCGTCGAAAATGGTTCCGCCACCAGCGATTTGGCCCTCCAGGCGGGACGGGAGGCGGTCCGGAACGCCGGCCTGAAGCCCACCGATATCGATTTGGTCATCGTGGCCACCATCACGCCCGACATGTCGTTTCCCTCCACGGCCTGCATCGTCCAAAACAAGCTCGGCGCGCACCATGCGGCCGCCTTCGACATGGCCGCGGCCTGTTCCGGCTTTCCGTATGCGCTCAGTGTCGCGGACGGAATGATTCGGGGCGGCGCGCACCGGAACATCTTGGTCATCGGCGCCGAAGTCCTGTCGCCCTTCATCGATTGGACCGACCGCAGCACTTGCATTTTGTTCGGGGACGGCGCGGGAGCTGCAGTGGTCTCGGAATCCTCAGCCAAAGCGCGCGGCCTTTTGGCCACTTACCTCGGCTCCGACGGCTCGGCGGCTGAAATCCTCAAGATCCCCGCGGGCGGCTCTGCGATGCCGCCGACGCAAAGGACGGTGGCGGAGAAGATGCACACCGTGAAAATGTCCGGCTCCGAGTTGTTCAAAATTGCGGTGCGGACCATGGGGGACGCGGTGCAGGAGGTCTGCAAGCGGGCCGGTTGGAAACTCGAGGACGTCGATTGCCTCATCCCGCATCAGGCCAACCTACGCATCATCCAGGCAGTCGCGGAAAGGCTCGAAACGCCCATGGAGAAGATTTTTCTCAACCTCGAAAAATACGGAAACATGTCGGCCGCTTCGACGGCGGTCGCACTTTATGAAGCCGCGAAGTCCGGAGCGGTGCGTCCGGGGTCCAATGTCATCCTGGTGGCCTTCGGCGGCGGTCTGACCTGGGCCGCCTGCGCCATTAAATGGTGACGCGTCCATGAAACTGGCTCTTCTATTTCCCGGTCAGGGGGCGCAATACGTGGGGATGGGAAAGGAGATTTACGACGCCTTTCCCGCGGCCCGCGCCGTTTACGATCAAGCGGACGACATTCTGAAATTTTCCCTTTCGGACCTTTGCTTTGCCGGGCCGGAACCGGATTTGAATCTCACCATCAATTCCCAGCCCGCCATCTACGTGACCAGCCTGGCCATTTGGGCGGCGATCAAACAGAGCTATCCCGACCTTCGTCCCACCGGCGCCTGCGGCCTCAGTCTGGGGGAATTTTCTGCGCTGACGGCAGCGGGATCCCTCGGCTTTGAGGACGGGCTACGCCTGGTGCGCAAACGCGGTCAATGGATGCACGAGGCCGGCCAGGCCAATCCCGGTTCCATGTGTTCCGTGATAGGCCTCGCCGAAAGCCGCTGCGCGGAGGTCGCGGAGGAATGCGGCATTCAAGTCGCCAACTACAATTCTCCCGAACAGATCGTCCTCTCAGGCAAGGCCGAAGGGGTCGCCGCGGCCTTGAATCTGGCCAAGGAAAAGGGGGCGAAACGCGTCGTTCAACTAAATGTCAGCGGTGCGTTTCATTCGAGGTTGATGGCTCCTGCGGCCGATAAGTTGAGAACGGAACTCGCCCAGACGCGCCTGGCCAAGCCGGAACTCGAATTTCTCCCCAACGTGCGCGGGACTTTTGAGAGCGAAGTCGAAAAGATCCGCTCGTATCTTTCTGAACAGGTGACGGAATCGGTGCGTTGGACCCAGACCATCCAGTCGCTTGCCTCTCAGGGGACAAGAGTGGGGTTGGAAATGGGACCCGGAAAGGTCCTGAAGGGCTTGATAAAAAGAATCGCGGATGATTTTCTCGTTCTCAGCGCCGAGACCCCGGAAGATTTGATGAAGATCGGGACGGTTTTGGCGAGTCAACCTTCTTAACTCGAGGAAACAGGCATGCTGCTGAAAGACAAAGTCGCATTGGTCACCGGCGCGAGCCGCGGTATCGGACGAGAGATCGCCTTGAGCTTCGCCCGGGAGGGCGCCGTGCTGTCTTTGGTGAGCCGTTCGATTGAAAGTTTGGAAAAAGTCAGCGCTGAAATCGCGGCGGCCGGCGGCCGGTCAATTTGTTTGCCCGCCGATGTGCAAGATACCCAAACTGTTGAAGATGCGGTCAAAAAAACTATTGACACCCATGGTCGGATAGATATACTTGTCAACAACGCAGGGGTCACCAAGGACAATCTCATCGTTCGAATGTCTGATGAAGATTGGAATTACGTCATTTCGGTGAACCTGCGGGGGACGTTTCTCTTCACCCGAGCTGTTACCAAATCGATGATACGTCAAAGGGCCGGGAGCATTGTGAATGTCTCGTCCGTCGTCGGTTTGACCGGTAACATGGGCCAAGCCAATTACGCTGCCTCAAAGGCCGGCATCATCGGCCTGACCAAATCGGCGGCGAAAGAGCTGGCCCGCCGAAATGTTCGAGTGAATGCGGTCGCGCCGGGGTTTATCGAGACGGAGATGACGGATAAACTCGGGGAGGATACCAAAACCGCGGTGTTGAACCAAATACCGCTCGGACGTTTTGGAAGCCCCCAAGATGTTGCTCAGCTTGTCGTTTACCTTGCCTCCGATTTATCCAATTACATGACGGGGCAGGTGATCGCGATTGACGGTGGGATGGTGATGTGATCCCTGTAGTTCATAGTTTTAAAAAGAGGAGGATTACGAATGGCAGTTAATGACAAGATTACCGAAATCATTGTTGAGCAATTGGGCGTAAAACCCGAAGAAGTCACGACCGAGGCGTCTTTTGTGGATGATTTGGGCGCAGATTCGCTCGATACGGTGGAATTGGTCATGGCGCTCGAGGAAGAGTTCGGCATTGAGATTCCCGATGAGGACGCCGAGAAAATTCAGACGGTCGGCGACGCCGTAAAATATATAGAAGAGAAGACCGGGGCGAAATAAGCCTCGCGTTGATCTTCAGAGCTTAGCAGTATAATGCCACGTAGAGTTGTCATCACGGGAGCAGGTGCCCTAACTCCCATAGGGAATACGGCCCTAGATTTTTGGAACGCGCTGCTCGCCGGAGAAAGCGGCGTCGACCACGTGAAATGTATCAGCGTGGACGCGTACAATTGCAAGGTCGCCGCGGAAGTTAAGAATTTCGATCCCACCAAGTATCTCAATCCCAAGCAGGCGCGCAAGACGGATCGCTTTGTCCAATTCGGGGTATACTGCGCGGGAATGGCCTTGGAAGATTCCCAGATTGACCTTTCCAAAGAGGACCCGCACCGGATCGGAGTCCTGGTCGGATCCGGCATCGGCGGGCTCCACACCATCGAGGAGCAATGCCGCATCATGCTGGAAAGGGGTCCTTCGAGAGTGTCGCCGTTCCTCATCCCGATGCTCATTGTGAACATGGCACCCGGCATGATCTCGATTCAATACAAATTGAAGGGTCCCAACAGTTGCGTGGCCACGGCCTGCGCCACGGGAACGCATGCGGTCGGTGATGCCTTCAGGCTGATCCAGCATGGGGACGCGGACATGATGCTCGCGGGCGGTACGGAGGCCTGCATCACCCTTTTGGGATTCGGCGGATTTGACCGTATGAGCGCGTTGACCACTCACAACGAGGATCCTCGCACCGCCTCCCGTCCGTTTGACAAGACCCGTGACGGTTTCGTCATGGGGGAGGGATGCGGAATCGTTTTTCTTGAGGAACTGGAACACGCCAAAAATCGAAATGCCCATATTTATGCGGAAGTGGTCGGCTATGGACTCACTGCCGACGCCAATCACATCACGGCGCCCGACCCCGAAGGCGACGGTCCGACCCAATGCATGCTCCGGGCGATCAAGGACGCGCAGGCGAAGCCCGCCGACATCGATTACATCAACGCTCACGGGACCTCTACCGTGTTGAACGACAAAACGGAAACACTGGCGATCAGGAAAGCGCTGGGCGACCACGCCTATAAAGTCATGATCAGTTCCACCAAATCAATGACCGGTCATTTGTTGGGGGCCGCCGGCGGAATCGAGACCATCGCCTGCGCTTTTACCATCAAGAACCAAATCATCGCTCCCACCATCAATTACAAGCACCCTGATCCGGACTGCGATCTTGATTACGTGCCCAATGAAGCTCGGCGAGCAACCGTGAAATACGCCCTTTCAAATTCTTTTGGCTTCGGCGGTCACAATGCCACTCTCTGCTTTAAACGCTTCGAAGATTGACCGCGCAGTCGGCGTGATCCCAGCGACGGAGGACGGATGCAACCCGCAGTGAATTCTCCCAGAATACAAATCCAAGCCACCGATGAGATGCTCATAGAGCACAGCCGGGGAGGGAATCTTCCGGCCTTCGAGGACTTGTTTGAGAGGTATGCCGGGACTCTCTTGGAATACCTGTACCTGATGGACCGGGAAGCGGACCATCACGGATCTCTCCTGATCGAGGCCTTTCTGATTTTTTACCGGAAATTATTCAAGTATGCCTATCGCGACCACGTCGCCACGGAGCTTTTCAGGTCCGCGAACCTGGTGCTTCAGCGCGAGATGGCACGCCGCCCCTCTACGGAAGGCGGCGGCTGGGGGAATCTGGACCTTTTTGACCGGAGCCTGCTCGTCTTGACCCGCCAGTACGGGATGAGTATGGGCGCCGTCAGCCGAATCCTGGGCCAGGACACGATGAAACTCATGGAGCGCATCAACGCCTTGGAAGCGGAAGGGTATCGCGAGATAGACTGGCCGATTTGCAACCATCAGTTCCGCGATTATCTCCCGGAGCTGCGCTCCCGGCTGCAAGCGGCGGGGCAGGAGCAGCAAAAAAAGAGATGGCTCATGATCATCGCTTTTTTGATCCTGCTTTTGCTGGCGTTGATCGGTTTGATGTTTTTCCGGGCCCCGGAGGGCCAACGAGCCGGCGTTTCCGCCCGCGACGGGAAGGCCCCTGATGTCAGGCGCTCTCAGGAGGTCGGAATGCCGGTGCTGATTCAGGAGCTGCAGATGGACCGGTCGGCGTGGTTCCGCCCGCAGGAAGGCTTCGCCGAGGAAAAATTGATGTTTATTCCCGGCCGGGGGAAGGTCCTCGCTCTCGATTACGAACTTTTTCAAGTCCCCGCCTCGGTGGGCATTCTTTTCCGTCTCAAAGACATCGATTTGTCGCGCTTTTCCGGTTTTTCCGTGGTTTTACGCGGTGACGAAGAGCAGGGAATTTCGGATGGAGTCTTCATTGAGTTTCGTGAAGGCGGCGAGGCCGTCTGGAGGCAAAAAATTTCGGGCCTCAAGAACCAGTGGCTCGTGTTTCAATACCCGCTTAATTTTCGCGCTCCCCAAGGAGCCGATTCGCTGGTTTTGCTGATCGACGATCAAATATCGGGACCGGCTCGCAGCGGCCGGGTCTATATCGACCAGCTCCTTTTGAACCGCAAAAAAGCCTAGAAATCCCCTTTTATTTTCCCTCAATACCCCCAATATATAGTCGTTAGTATATTAGAACGCTCTATATCCTGTCATATTTGACACGGGCGCTATAATGTCACCGAGTTGTGTCAGGACCTCTTTCAACCCATAATTGGGAGGCGTAGATGCATCTAAAAAAGGTCGCCATTCACGGATTCAAGTCCTTTGCCGACAGAACGGAAATCGTCTTCGAGAAGGGCATAACCTGCATCGTTGGGCCGAACGGCTGCGGAAAGAGCAACATTTCTGACGCGGTCCGATGGGTGCTGGGCGAGAGAAGCGCCAAGCTTCTTCGCGGCAGCAAAATGGAAGACGTCATTTTTAGCGGCACCGAATTCCGTAAGCCCATCGGCATGGCGGAGGTTTCCCTGACCATTGACAACACGGACAACGCCTTGCCCATCGCCTATGAAGAAGTCGTGCTGACGCGCCGGTTGTACCGTTCGGGCGAGAGCGAATACCTCATCAACAAAACCCCCTGCCGTTACAAGGACATCCAGGACGTCATCCTGGACACCGGCATCGGCTCTAATTCGTATTCGATGATCGAGCAGGGACGCATCGATTATATTTTGAACGCGCACGAAGAAGAACGGCGTTTTCTCATCGAAGAGGCCGCCGGGATTTCCAAATTCAAAATCAAGAAAGAAGAAGCCATCCGGAAACTCGAACGGACCGAGGCCAACCTCCTGCGCCTGAACGATATCGTCAGTGAAGTGGAAAAGAATATCCGTTACGCGGAGCGCCAGGCCAAGCGCGCCGAGAAATACCGGGAAAAATACGATCAACTGAAAGCTCTTGAATCCCGGAAGGCGTTCATGGACATCGAGGCCCTCGATCGCGAGAACGAGGCCTTGGTTGCGGCGCGGAACCTCTTGAGGGATGAAATCAATCTCCTCGAGGGGGGGCTGGCCGACGAAGAGGTCCGGTTCAAGGAGATGGACTCCCGGGTCTTTGCCATGGAGGAAATCTCTTCGAAAATCGAAAAGGCCAAGTACGACCTCAAACTCCGGCACTCTCAGAACGAAGAACGTCTGCGGGTGAATCGGGATAAAAAGCAGGACCTCGAGCGGAGCACGCAGGGATTGCAAAAGGACCTTGAAGTGGGACGCGTCCGAATCGCGGCCTTCGAGGAAGAGATCGCGCGGAAGAAGGCGGAAATTGAAGCGGTGGTTCAGGAGATCCAGGGCCTAAAATCCCGGGTGGACCACGCCGAGCGCTTCTACGACGAAGCGCGGGAATCCTTCACGGCGAAGGAAAATGCGGTGAAGGAGCTTCAGGGTCTTGTGTTTCAGGCGGCCCATTCCGTTACCGAGTTGAAAAATCAAATCCATGCCTTCGAAATCGAAGTGCACGGCGAGAATGCGCGGAAGAACCGGACGGAGGAGCTGATTGAGCGTCTGTCCCGGGAGCGGGAGGAATGCCTGAGGAGGGTCGCCGAATTGGGCGGGGAATCGGGCCCTGATCTGTCGCAAGGCGAGCGGAAGCTGGAATTCGAGGCCAGGCAGACATCGTTGGCGGGTTTGGAGACGCAGCGCCGGGAACTCGAGGACGAAATCATCCGGGTGAATACCGAGATCAAGGAAACGGAATCGCAGTTGACGCTTTTATCGGAATTGCAGGAGCAAGGCGCGTTTGACGACGCGTTCCCGCAGCACGTGCTGGATGAAAGCCGGCGGGAAGGGTCCGAGCTCTGGGGCCTGGTGAAATCTTTTTGGGACATCCTCGAAGTCCGGCCCGGTTATGAGTGCGCCATACGGGCCGCGATGGCGGATTGGGCCTGCGCGTTGATCGTCGAAGACCATGACAAGGCCCTGAAGGTGCTGGAGTTTGCTCGGGCCAGCAAGACCAAGGAGATCGCGCTTCTCATCGACTCTCCCGTGGACGCCCCCCTCGACGATCATGCAACGCCCGATTTGACCGGTATCCAGGGCCGAGCTGCGGAATTTGTTTCGGTCCAGCCGGGTTATGCGGGGCTTGTCGAGGAACACCTCCGGCACGTCATGGTCGCGGAGCCTCTCAACGAGGAACGGCTGTCCCAATGGGCGGCGTCGGCGAACGGCGTTCGGATCGTTACGCAAGACGGGTATGTGCTGGGGCCCGGCAAAAAAATCCGCTACTTTGGGTCCCTGCCCAACGTGCGGACCCTGGATCGAAAAAAGAGCCAGTCGGATTTGCGGGACAAACTGGCCCGCGCCTCTCAAATTATCGCTCTCCGGCGGGAAGAGCGCGGCGTTCTCGACGCTCAAATTTCCGTGGCCGTGCAGGAGGTCGAGCGCCTGGAAAAAGCGATCGTCGAAGCTGAGATCCAATATCAAAGTTTCTCCAAATTGAAGCAGTCGCTCCAGGCCCGCGCCGAAGAATTGTCGGCAGAAATCCTTCAAGGAATGAGGGAAATCGACTTGATCAAGTCCGAGATTGAAGAGTCGGCCCTGAAAAAACAAGGCCTGACGGACGAATTGGCCCGCAGGGTTGAGGCTGAAAATAATCATCAGGCCCGCCTCAAGGCGGAGGCCGAGGAATTGAGCGCTCTGGCTCAGCAGAAGGAGCAATTTTTCAAGACCTTCACCGAGGAGGAACAACGCCTGGCCCGGCTGTTGGACCGTGAACGGTACCTCGCGGACTCCAATGAGATGCTTCATCGGAACGTGTCCTCGGAAAACGAGCTTCAGGACAAGCGGTCGTCTCAGATTGCCGACAACGTGCGGGTATCAGAGGAAATCGTGTTGGAAAATGAACGGCGCGCGGCCGAGATCGCTGAATTGTCGTCCTTGATTGCCGCTGAGGAGGCCAAAGCCGCTCAGGCGAGTCTGGAGAAGTCGGAGCTTGTTTCCCGGCGGGCTGAGTTGCTCTCCCGCCTGGAGGGCGCGAAGAAGCGGAGCGACACCGCCCGCGAATCGGAAAGAAATTGTCAGATGCGCGAAATGGAGATCGGCTACAAGAAAACGGCGATCCAGGAGCGTATGAAACAAACCTATCAGATTGATTTGAGCGCCCTTGACAAGACCGGTTTCGACCTGCAAAATAATTCGGTCTCCGAATTGGAGCAGGAGATCTCGGAGTTGAAGGAAAAGCTCCAGTCGCTCGGCACCGTCAATCTTCTGGCCATCGAGGAATTCGACTCCTTGAAAGAGCGGTTTGATTTTCTCAGCGGTCAGAAGCTCGATCTTGAAAAAGGCCGTGAAGACCTCCTGGAGGCGATCCGGAAGATTAACCGGGAGACGAAGAAGCTCTTTGAGGATACATTTTCCGCTGTCCAGGCCGCTTTCCGCGATTATTTCCGGGTCCTGTTCGGGGGAGGAGAGGCGGAACTCTTTTTGATCGACGAGAACAACCCCCTCGAGTCCGGCATAGACATCATGGTCAGGCCCCCGGGGAAGAAGAACCAATCGATCTCGCTGCTTTCCGGCGGAGAAAAGGCGCTCACGGCTACGGCGCTTCTTTTTGCCCTGTTCAAGATCAAGCCTTCGCCGTTTTGCGTTCTGGACGAGGTGGACGCCCCGCTCGACGAATCGAACGTGCATCGCTTTTTGGAGGTGGTACGGGGATTTTTGTCGACCTCGCAATTCATCATTGTGACACACAACCGGAAGACCATTGCGGCCGGTGATTCGTTGTACGGGGTGACGATGGAAGAGGCGGGAGTGTCCAAGATCGTTTCGGTTAAATTAAATGACAGTGCGCCGGCCGGTGAGCCGATCGCGAACAAGGAACCGGAAACGAACGTTCTTTTGAATTAACATCAATCGTTCAAGGAGATCAAAATGAAGAGAGTGCTTGCGCTGATTGCCGTGCTGGCGTTGGTCAATTCAGGATGCGCCACCAGTTTGGACGAAACTCAGACCGGGGCGTTAGGAGGCGCCGGATTGGGAGCCGGATTAGGTGCGATCATCGGCAATCAGACCGGGCATACCGGTGCGGGCACGGCCATAGGCGCCGGGGCCGGAGCGCTGGCGGGAGCGCTGGTCGGTGAAGGCATGAAGAGAAGCCGCCAAGCGACCAAAGAGGAGCTTCGCCGCGAGATGGCTCAGCAGCAGTATGGCCAATACGGCCAGCCGTATCCGCCGCAGCAGCCCGCGTACCAGCCTCCTCCGCAACAACCGCAGCAGGAAGTGCACACGAAGTACAATGCCCGGACGGGTCAGACCTTTCCGGAGCGATTCAAGTACGACCCCAACACGGGGGAAGAGCTCCAGTACATCCGGTGATCTTTCTTCGGGAATGAATATTCCGACGAAGATCACGATTGCCCGAATTCTCGCGGTCCCGTTCTTCGTCAGCTGCATTGTCTATTACACTCCCGATTCCGCCTACTTCAAATGGCTGGCCACGGCCATTTTCCTGCTGGCAAGTCTGTCCGATGCCCTGGACGGATACCTGGCGCGGGTGAGAAACGAGCAGAGCACGCTGGGCGCTATTCTGGACCCCTTTGCCGACAAACTGCTCCTCATTTCGGCTTTCCTGTCCATTAATTTTTCCGCGGGCTTTCATCACAAGGTGGCGAACTGGGTCCTGATCGTCATCGTCTCGCGCGAGATAATCCTGATATCGGGGTTATTGATCGTTTTTTTTAGCTCCCGGGAGTTCAAGGTCAATCCGACGCTGTTGGGGAAGGCGACGACCGTGGCGCAAATGGCGACCGTGGGCGCCATGCTCCTTGAATTTTCCTGGGCCCCTGCGTCCGGATTCGTAGCGGCCCTGCTCACGATCGTTTCCGGGCTGGGTTACATATACCGCGAAACCAAGCGTTTGAATGATGCCGGAAGCGGATATTAATTCCCAGGCCACCAGGCGGGTCCGATCATTCCATCCCACAGTCACGCTGGTGGGGAGGCCGAATGTCGGCAAGTCCACACTATTCAATCGGCTGTCGGGTTCGCGGGTTGCCATCGTTCATTCGGCGTCGGGGACCACCCGCGACCTCGTGAGGAAAACCGTTTCGTGGAAGGGCCGGAAATTTGAACTTTGCGATTCGGGTGGCGTTCTCCTGGGCGCGGGGGACGATTTGCAGCGCGCGGTTGAGAAACAGGTCCTGCAGGCGATCCGGGAATCGGACCTCATTGTCTGGGTGCTGGACGTCAACGAAGGCATTCTGCCCGTCGATTTCGAGCTGGCCGCAAAGATCCGTCAATCGGCCAAGACGGTCATCGTGACGCCCAACAAAGCAGACCATCCTTCCGTGCAGCAAGGCCTGGATTTTTACAGCCTGGGTTTTAAAGATGTGGTGCCGGTCTCCGCCAACCAGGGGCATGGGAGCGGCGAATTGCTGGACCGTATCGTTTCGTATTTGCCGGCGGGGGAGCAGGCGGATCTGAAGCCTGCCCTGACGATCGCCCTGGTGGGAGAACCCAATTCGGGCAAATCCACCTATTTGAACGCCCTCCTCCGGGAGGAGAGATCCATCGTCTCCGAGATCCCCGGCACCACCCGGGATGCGCTGATCGAGTACATGCGCTGGGAAGACGAACTCATTGCCGTGGTCGACACGGCGGGGCTGCGTTCCCGCAATAAGATCAAGGAACCCGTCGGTTTTTTCAGTCTTTCCAGGACGCGCGAAGCCATTCAAAAAGCCGATGTGGTGCTGCTCCTTTTTGACGCCTCGGCGGGAGTGACCAAGATGACCAAGGACGTGTTTCGCCTGATCTGGGATTCCGGCAAGGGCTGTGTTTTGGTCGCCAATAAGTGGGATCTCGTCACACTTTCCAGGCAGGAGTTCCGGAAACGTCTGATCCATGCCGCCGCCTTTTGGGAGGGAATGAGGCTGGAAACTCTGTCCGCGCTTCTCGGCAAAGGTCTGGACCAGCCGATCCGTGCGGCGCGCGAAATTGCGGACCGGGCAAAGATCAAGTTCCCCACGAAACAATTGAACGAATTCCTGACGCGCGTGACGCGCCGCAACGCTCCTCCTCCGACGGTGAAATTCAAATATTTCGTCCAGGTCGGCGTCCAGCCTCCATCCTTTCTCTTGTTCGTGAAAAACCGGCGGCGGCTGCCGGATAATTACATCTTATACTTCCGCAATCGATTGATCGAGGAGTTGCAGCTCGAAGGCCTTCCGGTGAATGTGTCCATCAAAGAGGAAGCAAGAAAGGATTAGCCCATGCTTTCATTTTTGCTGGCCCTGGGAGCGGCGTATCTGATCGGATCCGTCCCGACTGGTTTTTGGGTGGGAAAAGCGATCAAAGGGGTTGACATCCGTCAACTCGGAAGCGGAAACGTGGGCGCCTCGAACGTTTTCCGTACGGTGGGGAAAGGCTGGGGCGTCGCCGTGCTGCT
>JACQVP010000062.1 GCA_016209715.1 Candidatus Omnitrophota bacterium | reverse complement strand
TCCTCACCCTGGACCAGGTCACGGAGGCCCTGGCCATCCAGGAAAAGACCTCCGGATCTCTGGGCAAAATTCTGGTAGAACTGGGGTATTTGGAAGAGAACCAACTGCTCCAGACGCTGGCCGAGCAATTCAACATTCCTTACGTGAATCTCCGGGACGCGAAAGTCGAACGCGAGGCCGTCCAGAAGATGCCCGCGAAACTGGCCTTCCATTATAAGGCGCTCCCGCTCGCGCTGAAGGACCAGAAGCTGACCCTCCTCGTCTCCAATCCCCTCGATCGCCGGCTTTTCGACGAGCTCCAGACCCTTCTCGCCTGCGAAATCTCCCTGGCCATCGGCCACGAAGACCAAATCGTGTCCGCCCTCGAAGAGCATTACGGCTTGGGGGCCGAGACCCTGGAGCGTCTGGAAACGAAAGAGAAAACAAAGGCCACCCTCTCCACCCGGGGGGCCCAAGTCGTGGACAGCACCATGGACGAAGGCTCGATCGTGAAATTGGTGAATCAGCTCCTCGTGGACGCGCGAAAATCCAGGGCCTCAGACATCCATCTTGAACCTTACGTGGACGAATTCCGCGTCCGTTACCGCGTCGACGGCGTCCTTTTCGACGCCAAGATCCCGCCCGCGATCAAAGAGTACCAGGCCAGCATCATTTCACGCATCAAAGTGATGGCCAATCTCGACATCGCCGAAAAAAGACTCCCGCAGGACGGGCGGATCAAGATACGGACGGGAAACGAGGAAGTGGATTTGAGGATCTCCATCCTGCCCACCAGTTACGGGGAGGCCGCCGTGATCCGGATCTTGTCGCCGGCGCAGTTTCTAAACCTCGACAAATTGGGATTGAGCCCGGAAAATCTGGCGCTTTTGCGCCAACTCTTGAAGCGGCCGTACGGCATTATTTTCATGACCGGCCCCACCGGAAGCGGCAAAACCACCACGCTTTATTCCTGTCTCAGCGAACTGAACGACCAGCACCGGAAAATCATCACCATCGAAGACCCCATCGAGTACCAATTGAAGGGTATCGTCCAGATCCAGGTCCACCCGAAAATCGGTCTCACCTTCTCGCAAGGTTTGCGGCACCTGCTTCGCCACGATCCCGACGTGATGATGGTCGGCGAGGTCCGAGACGTGGAAACGGCGGAGATCACGATCCGGACGTCTCTGACGGGGCACCTCGTGTTTTCGACGCTGCACACAAACGATTCTCCCGGCGCCATCGCGCGCCTTCTGGACATGGGGCTGGAGCCTTATCTGGTTTCCTCGAGCGTGATAGCGATCATCGCTCAACGCCTGGTCCGGGTGATCTGCCCAAAGTGCAAGCACGCGTCGCCGGCCTCCGAATCGGGCCATTTCCACAAGCTGCCCGCAGCCTACCGGGAACGTTCTTTCTTCGCGGGCAAAGGCTGCGACCATTGCCGCAAAACCGGCTTTGTGGGAAGGACCGCCATCCATGAAATCATGCCGCTGGACGAGGAACTGCAGAACCTGATTGCCCTCAGGGTTTCATCCGGCGAAATCCGAAAACTCGCCCAGTCGAATGGGATGAAATCCCTGCTCGATGACGGCCTGCAAAAAGCCGCCAGCGGACTCACCACGCCGGATGAGGTCTTCCGCGTGATGCAAGCCGAGGAGAAATAAATGTTTCGCTGGCTCGGGGTGGCCCTCCTCTTGCTTTGCCCGGCGGTCTCCCAAGCCAGTCTCTTCGAGGACAAAGACAAAGACGCCGAATCGCAGCTGGTCATGGGGGTGGCCAAAGACAGGAAGGTCACGCAGGTCGAGAACGTGCGAAATATAGAACTTGCCGAAGATTATTTGCTTGAGAAGATGGAACGCGTGGAAAGGAAGTTAAACCGGACGTCAAAACGGCTGGACAAACTCGAGGCGGAACTCCGGGAACTGCGCGCCCGCCTCACTTGATGAGCTTCACGATTCCCCACACCTGAAAAAGCGCGACCGCTCCCATGATCACGGCCACCGCGTAACTTCCGGCCGTCTTTCCCTGCTTTGGAAAATAATTGATGAAATAAAAAGCGATGCCGGCCAGCACCGTCATTCTGGCAAGCAGGCCGATCATTTGTTCGAGATTCATTTCACCCTCCCTGGTCGAAGCGCCATTTCCTGATTCGTCAAATGCCGGAGGCCGGGCTCGAACCGGCACGTCCCTTTCGGAACACGGGATTTTAAGTCCCGGGCGTCTGCCAATTCCGCCACTCCGGCATGGAGGCACGGGCCGGAATCGAACCGGCGTGTTGGAGTTTTGCAGACTCCTGCCTTACCACTTGGCTACCGTGCCGTGATAGGAGCGTGCGGAACCGTCAGCGTCTCAAATAATGCTTCGTATCAAAAATTTAGCGATCCGGGCCTTGGTCGCGTTCCTGAATTCTACCGTTTTTCCCCCGCGGTCCAATATCCAGACCGACGTCCGATGGGGCCCGAACGGCCGGCTTCCCCGTCCGAGAAAGTTGGCCACGATGCAATCCAGCTTTTTCTCGCGCAGCTTGCGCCGGGCGTTTCCGAGAAGATTCTCCGTCTCGAGACAGAAACCGACGACGGTCTGGCGCTTCTTCCCGGAAGCTAGATTTTTCAATATATCCCTGGTTTTGACAAGCCTTAAATTGAGGCTGGACTTCCGTTTGATCTTCTGCCGGGAAACAAAGGCCGGCCGGAAATCGCAGACGGCGCTGGTCATGAAGAGGACGTCGCACCGCTTGAATTCCCGGCGCACGGCCCGGTCCAGATCGGCCGAACTGACGATCGGAACGTAAGTAACGCCCCGGGGCGGACGGAGCAGCGTCGGCCCGCTGATGAGGACGGTGCGGTGCCCCGCGTCCCGGGCGGCCTTGCTGATCTCGAATCCCATGACGCCGGTCGAAATATTGGAGATGAAACGGACCGGGTCGATGCTCTCGCGGGTGTTTCCCGCCGTCACCAGAACGCGTTTGCGAAGGACCATGCCGGGGTTAGGAGCGCTTCAACGCTGACTCGAGCCGCGACAGGATGGCTTCCGTGGGCGCGATATGCCCCACTTCCTCGCGCCCGCAAACCAACGGCCCTTTGACCGGTTCGACGAATCCGAAGCCGGCCGAAGCCAGCTTTTTGATATTATCCTGCGTGAACGCGTTCCGGAACATATTGTCGTTCATCGCCGGGACCACCAAAACCGGACTTTTCGACGCCAGCACCACCGAGGTCAAGAGGTCATCCGCGAAACCGTTGGCCAACCGGGCAATCACGTTCGCGGAAGCGGGCATGATGAGAATGATCTCCGACTCGTCGGCCAAGGTCGTGTGCAAAACGCCGTCGTAATCCTGAAAAAGGTCCGTGTAGACCTTCCCCCCGGACAGGGAGCGGATCGTGAGAGGGGTGATGAATTCGGTCGCGCTGCGAGTCATGACGCAGGAAAGATCGGCCCCCTTTTTCCGGAGTTCGCTCATCAAATCGCAAACCCGGTAGGCCGCGATGCTGCCCGTGATGCCGACCAGAATTTTCCTGCCTTTCATTCTCCGGCTTCCTTCTCGGAGGCCTTCTCCTTTGCCGGCTTCACCGCCTCTATCGAATAAGTCACCTTCCCTGCGGCGATCTCCTCCAACGCGATCGTGGTGATTTTCTTGGAGACCGTTTCCGTAAGAGGGGCGGCGCCTTGCGCCAATTCCGTGGCGCGTTTGGACGCGGCCATGACCAGTTTGTAGAGACTGGTTTTGTCACGCAACAGCTTCGAGATGGGAATGTAAGCCATGGGAAATCTCCTTTCTATTTCTGAGACACTTCGGCGCCGCGACGGCGGACCCGCGTCCGCAACGGCCTGCGTAGATGAGCTTCCGACACAATTGTTTCAAGGGCATCGATCGATTCTTCCAGATGGCGATTGGTCACGATGTAATCGTAATCTTTCGCGCACTCCATTTCCGTCCGCGCCTGATCGAGACGTTTCTCGATCTCCCGCTTGGAATCGCTTTTCCGGGCGCGCAGTCTTTTTTCCAGCTCGACCCGGGACGGCGGCATAATAAAAACGTAAAGGGCCTTTAGCAATTTCCGTATTTTCCGGGCGCCCTGGATGTCAATGGCCAGGATCACGTCTCGGCCCGCAGCAAGCGCCTCCCGAGTGGCCCGCAGCGGCGTCCCGTAATAATGGTCAAAAACCCGGGCCCATTCGAGGAAATCCCCTTCGCGCTTACGCTTCAAAAACTCGCTTTCGGAGACGAACCAATAATCGACGCCGTGATGCTCGCCCCGGCGGGGCTCCCGGGTCGTGACCGATACCGACCGGTGGAGGTTCGGATTTCGCTCGACCAGACGATTGACGATCGTCGTCTTGCCGCAACCCGACGGGGCGGAAATGACAATCAAAAGACCTTGTTTCCGTCTCCGGATCATCGGCCCGCCTCCACGTCCCCGCCTGTATCCGCGCTGCGAATCCGGCCGGAAAGCGTCTCCGGTTCCAGGCTCGACAGAACCACATGGTTGCTGTCCGTCACAATAACGCTTCTCGTCTTTCGCCCGTTGGTGCCATCCACCAGGCGCCCGGCGCGCAGGGCTTCTTCTTTCAGCCGGCGGATCGGGGAGGCCTCCGCCGACACGATGGCGACGATCCTGTCTTCCGACACTGAATTGTTAAAACCGACGTTCAAGAGTCTGATGGGACCCTCCGTTCACTCGACGTTTTGGACCTGCTCCCGGATTTTTTCAATCTCGGTCTTGATGCGGACCGCCTCCTGAGAGATGTCGAAATTCATGGCTTTCGAGGCAATGGTGTTTGCCTCCCGGTTCATCTCTTGCGTGATAAAATCCAGTTTTTTTCCGATTTCACCGTCTTCTTCCAGAACCGATCCAAAAAGATCGATGTGGCTCCCCAGCCGCACGATTTCTTCCGTCACGTCCGAACGGTCCGCGAGAAGGGCCGCTTCCTTAGCCAGCTTGTCCGGATCGAGCTCGAGCCCCTGAGTCAGTTCGGCGATCCGGTTCTTCAGACGTTCCTGGTAATGGGAAACCGATCCGGCTGCGAAAGTTTTGATCTTCGAAAGCGAAACCTGAAGATGGCCCAGCCGAAGGGCCAGTTCCTGCTTGAGCGCCTTCCCTTCCCGGATCTTCATCCGGACCAGCTCTTCCAAAGCCCGGACGACGCAGGCCTTCACGCGCGGCCAAATCTTGGCGCTGTCCGGCTCTTCCCGCTCGGCATCAAACACTCCCGGCAAAGTGATCAGGTCCCGGATCGAAACCGTATCTTCCACCTTCATCTTGCGCGCGATCTTTTTGAGCTGCTGTCGATAAAAGAAAAGTTTCTCTTCATCGATAAAAACCCGGGCACGGCCCGGCTCGTTTTCCTCGACGGCCAGCGCCAGCGTGATTTTTCCTCTTTTGATTTTCGATTGGACCACATTCTTGATCTCTCCTTCCATAGACATCAAAGACTGTGGCAATTTAGACGAATATTCAAGATAACGGTGATTCAAGGAACGGACTTCCACCGTCCACTTGCCGAGAGGACTTTTGACCACGGCTTGCCCGTAGCCAGTCATGCTTCTGATCATGGCGCGTAAGGGAAATCCTCCAGTTTCTAAATTACGTAAAGGGTTAATTATATTGGAGTTAGAAATTTCTGTCAAGACAGAGAGGTAGCTTCTGCTTTCCGCTCTGATCCAGGAATTTCAGGAGGCCAACGGACGATCAATGAGTGTCGAGATAATGCTGCGCGCGTTTGGCACGCACGTAACGCTGAAAGCGGGCTTTCCGGTTACGGTCCGAAGGCTTTTCGTAACGTAAATGCTGTTTGTGTCCTTCGATGACTTTTTCCCGCATCAATTTCCGCTTCAGGACGCGCAACGCGGATTCGATGGTTTGCCCTTCACGAACTAAAATCCGTACCACTGAGTATCACAACCTTCCTGTTAGATTTTGTGAAACGACTGATGTGAACGAGTAACCCATAGAATACACAAGAATGCTCCGGGTGTCAAGCCTCTAACTTTTTTATTTTGAATGACTTACGATAACACGCAGGAATTATCCGCGGGGATGGAATTTTTGGTGGATGGATTTGAGGCGGTTTTTGTCGATGTGGGTGTAAATTTGGGTCGTGCTGATGTCCGAATGTCCCAATAATTCCTGAACCACACGCAAATCCGCGCCCCCCTCGAGCATGTGGGTGGCAAACGAATGCCGCAGCGTGTGCGGAGAAATCTTTTGCGTGATGCCGGCTTGCCGGGCATATCTCTTGATGATCTGCCACAAGGCTTGCCGGGAAAGGCCCTTCCCCCCTTGCCGCCCCCTCAATCCCAGGAACAAATAGGATTCCTGTTCCGCGGGAGGGCCCTTGGCGCGTACGCGCGACAGATAAGCGGTGAGGGCGGCCTTACATTTGCTTCCCAGGGGAACAATCCGCTCCTTGCTCCCCTTCCCCATGCACTTTAAAAAGCCCGCCTCCAGATTGATGCTTCCGACTTTCAGATTCGCCAATTCGGAAACGCGCATGCCGGTGGCGTAAAAAAGTTCCAAGATGGCGCGGTCTCGTAGCCCTTCCTCGGACTTCAAGTCCGGGCATTCGATCATCCTCAGCATTTCTTTCAACCCGAGGCAGTTCGGAAGCTTCTTCCACGTCTTGGGTGAATCCAGCGTGAGGGTGATGTCCTTGTCCAGAAGCTTCTCCTGGACCAAAAAACGATGAAAAAGCTTGATGGCGACCAGGCGCCGCGCGATGGAACTCGAGGCGGCTTCTTTCTTTTTCTCGGCGTAAAGGAATTCCAGGATGTCTTTCCTCGTCACTTTCGCCAAATCGAGACTGTCTTGGGATTTTGCGAGCCGCGCCGTCAGAAAGGCCTGATATTTGGCGAGGTCCTGACGGTAAGCGGCAAGGCTGTTATTCGCGAGGCCGCGCTCGACGGCCAGATAGGCCAGGAAGGAATCGGCCCATTCCGGGAACGGTTTCACGCCGCTCATGGCTTGCCGAGCACGGCCTCGAAACCTTTCTCGTCCAGGACCGGAACCCCAAGCTTCACCGCTTTTTCATATTTGCTTCCGGGCTCTTCCCCCAGCACCAGGTAATCGGTATTTTTGCTGACGCTGGACGATACGCGCCCCCCGGCATTTTTGATTTCCGACTCGGCCTCCTGGCGGGAATATTTTTTCAGCGTCCCCGTGATGACGAAGGTCTTTCCGCGCAACCTTCCGGATTTCCTCTCCTTGATCCCGAAACGCACGCCCGCCTTCTTGAGCCTCGCCAGCACTTCCCGCGTGTTCTTTTGCGCAAAGAATTCCACCGTCGAACGAGCCGCGACAGGCCCGATCTCGTGGATTTCGAGGAGTGCCCCTTCCTCCGCGCCGGCGAGATCATCCAGGATGTCGTACTGCTCCGCCAGGACCTCGGCCGTGTGCTCTCCCACGTTCGGGATCCCCAGCGCGTGGATCAGCCGGGGCAAAGGCCGGCTTTTGCTGGCCTCGATCCCCGCAAAGAGATTCCGGGCCGATTTCTCGCCCATCCGCTCTAACCCGGCCACGGTGCCGAAGTCCAGGAAATAGAGGTCCGCCAAGTCCCGCGTTAATTTGGCGTCCACGAGCTGGTCGATGAGGACGGTCCCCAGTCCTTCGATGTCCATGGCTTCCCGGCGGGCGTAATGGCGAATCCGCGCCTTCAACTGCGCCGGACATCCGAGCCCTGCGCATCGCACCGCCACTTCGTCTTCAGAAGAAACGACGTGGCTCCCGCAAACGGGACAAGTTTCGGGGAATTTGAATTTCGGAAGCGACCGGGGCCTTTTATCTTTCAGGACCCGGATCACCTTGGGAATGATCAGGCCGCTCTTTTCCACCACCACCGCGTCCCCGACGCGGACATCGAGGCGCTCGATTTCATCGCGATTGTGCAGACTCGCCCGAGACACCGTCGTGCCGGCGATGTGTACCGGTTCCAGGATCGCCACCGGCGTGAGCGCGCCGGTCCGGCCGACTTGCACGTGGATCTCTCGCAGTACGGTTTCTCTTTGCTCCGCCGGGTATTTGTAGGCGATCATCCAGCGCGGCGACTTGGAGGTCACCCCCAACACGTCCTGTTCCCGCGTGGAATCGACTTTGACCACCATGCCGTCGATCTCGTACGGCAGGTCCTTGTTTTGAGCGGGATAGTCCCGTATGAAGTCAATGACTTCCCGGATACCCCGGCACAGCCGGTGCCCGGTGATGACCCGGAAACCAAGGCCCTCGAGATACTCCATCAATTCATGCTGGCGCTGCGGAACATTCCCTTTGACGTAGCCGCGCCCGTGAATGAATAGATTCAAATCACGCTTGGCGACGAGCTTCGGATCGAGCAATTTGAGGCTTCCCGCGCAGGCGTTGCGCGGATTGGCAAAGGGCTCCTCTCCCAGTTTTTCCTTTTCGGCGTTCAGGTTCAGGAAGCTCTGCTGGGGCATGTAAACTTCCCCCCGGACTTCCAAGATCTCGGGCAGTTCGTCTTTGAACTTGGCACCGGGCGCCGGAATCCTCAGCGGGACGGAACGGATGGTCTTGATATTCTCCGAGACATCGTCCCCAAACCTGCCGTCCCCGCGCGTCGCGCCCAGGCGGAAATAGCCCTTCTCGTAAATCAAGGCGATGGAGACACCGTCTATCTTTTCTTCCACGTAATAATCGACCGAATCTTTTTCCAGCCCCTTCCGAACCCTCTTGTCGAACTCGAGAAGCTCCCCGTCGGAATACGTATTGTCCATGCTCAGCATGGGGACCCGGTGCTGGACCGTCTGAAATCCCTTGAGCGGCGCCCCGCCCACCCTCTGGCTTGGGGAATCGGGAGTCTGGAACTCGGGGTGCCCTTTTTCCAACTCGATCAGCTTCTTCATCAGCTGGTCGAACTCGAAATCGGAAATCTCGGGCCGGGCTTCCAAATAATATTTGCGGTTATGGTGCTCGATCTTCAAGCGGAGGCTTTCGATCTCTTTTTTGATTTGGGCCTTGTTTGCCATGGGATTAGAGGAGGCGCCGGCCCAGATACTCGGGCAAGCCGGCGTCGATGATTTTCCGGGCAGCCAAACGGTTGTCGTAGGCGAGCCGCACCAGTCGGAACTCGTAGGCCTCGGTATCGAGGATACCGCAAGCGAGCCGCGGATCATGGTCTCGCGGCTGTCCGACGCTTCCGGGATTCAACAGATACACTTCACTGCGGTCGAGGGCATAAGCGCCATCGCGCAAATAGTCGGCCCTTTGTTCCCGCTTCTTGAAAGCCTGGGGCACGTGGGTGTGGCCCACAAACCCCAAAGGGGTTTGCAATTGTTCCAGCGAGGGCAAGGCGTCGACGAAGTAAAAAAGGTATTCGAAATTCTCGGGGTGGGAGACGCAGCCGTGCACCAGGGTGAACTCTTTCTCGACGATCAGGTAGGGCATTTCCCGCAGGAAAGCGTTCCAGCGCGGGTTCAGATTCTGCCGCGTCCACAGGATGGCCTCCCGGGCCGGTCCCGAAAATTCGGCCAGCAAATCATCGTCGTAGAGCGCCTTCTCATGGTTTCCGGCCACGCAACGGCCGGCCGTCCTGGAGATGATCTCGAGGCATTCGTTGGGGTTGGCTCCGTAACCGACGCAATCTCCGAGAAAGAAGAAGCGATCGATTCGCTGCCGTTCCAGGTATTCGAGGGCGGCCTGCAAGGCTTCCAGATTGCTATGAACATCGGATAAGACCGCGATACGCATAGAGTTACATCAATTGGAAAGAATTGGTCGGGATGGCGAGATTCGAACTCGCGGCCTCTTGGTCCCGAACCAAGCGCTCTAGCCAGGCTGAGCCACATCCCGAAGCGGTTAGGGGA
>JACQVP010000061.1 GCA_016209715.1 Candidatus Omnitrophota bacterium | reverse complement strand
TTGTAGAGACCGTCGGCGAAGTCGGGATCGATGTCGAAGACCTCCCGGAATTCTTTTTCGGCCTCTTCGTTCCGGCCGAGCTCCATCAGGACCGAGCCCAGGTTGTTGCGGAACTTGGGCGAGCGCGGCTCGGCCTCTACCGCCTCGCGGAATTCGGCGAAGGCCCCCTCGAAATTCTGCTGTTCCTTGTAGACGATGGCGAGGTTGCTGTGGATGCTCGCCGCCTTCGGGGCCAGGGCCAGCGCCCGGTTGAAATATTCGACGGACTTCGCGAGATCGCCCCGTTTGAAATACGCGATCCCGAGACCGTCATACGCCTTGGGGTCCTGGGTGAAGGTGAGGACCTTCTCGAATTGAGCGATGGCCTGTTCGGTGTCACCCTGGCGGAGGTAATGCATGCCGAGATTGATGTACGGACTCTGATGCCGCGTCTCCACGCGCGACTGCGTCTCCAGCCACAAATTTTCCGGCTTGGACCACACCGCCTGCCGCTTCACGTTGAGGAACGCGAAACCGAACACGGCCAGGAAAACCGCCGCGGCGGTGGCTTTGCGGCCCGCGAACTCGATCAGGAGGAGCAGGACGAACACGAAAAACCCGATGAGCGGCAGGTACAGATACCGGTCGTTCATTAGGCTGGGAAAGGGGATGAGATTCAGCATGGGAAGCAGGACGATGAAATACCAGGCCGCCCAAAAAAAAGTCTGGCGCCGCCGGAAAGCCAGCCAGGCCAGCCCGGCAAAAATCACGAGCAGGGCGAAAAATGACAGCGCCACGTGCGGGTGCGCGACCGACGGATAGGGCGGGAATTCATAGAGCAGGCTCTGCCGGATCGGACACAAGAGGATTTCGAAATAGCGCATCATCACCACCATCATGGTCACCATCGTGGCGCCGAAGCTGCCGCCGTAATAGTTCATCTTCCCTTCTCCGCGCACGATCAGGGCGGTGATGAGTCCGAACACCACCGCGCCGGCGAAAAAGAAAAGGTACCGGCCGCCGCCGTAAGGAAATTCCTTCTTGATCAGGCCGCGCGAAAAGTCGAAGGCCACGAGGAGAAGCGGCAGGACCACGGTGTTGGGCTTGGAAAGACAGGCCAGCACGAAGAGAATGGCCGACAGCGTGAGCCACAAGACGCCGCGCCTCGGCCGCAGGCGCGAGAGGGCGTAGGACAGAAAGGCGGCGAGGAAAAAAAGCGACGAGAGCACGTTTTTGCGCTCCGCGATCCAAACCACGGACTCGATTTGTACCGGATGGATGCCGAACAGAAGCGCCGCGCCGAGCGCCGCCAGCCATTCTCCGGTCACCAGGAGCACGAGCGCATAGACGAGGCCGGTGCTCAGGACGTGGATCAGAACGTTCGTCAGATGATAACCGGCCGGATCGAAATGAGAAAATTGATAGTCGATGGCATAGCTCAAGATGGTGAGAGGCACATAGATTGAGACATAAGAGCCGAAGAACATGGCCTTGATATTGACCGGGCTGAGGCTCCGGATGGCGGGGTTTTCGGTCACGTATTGGGGGTCGTCCCAATTCATGAACGGGAACGAGAGCGCGCCGGAAAAAAGCACGAAAACAAAGGCCATCACGAGAAGCGCCGCGAGGACGTGCATCCATTTCTTCGGCCGGAATTGCCCGGACCCCTCCGCCGTTTTCACCGGGCCCGCCGGCGCGGCCTCCGCGGGCTTCCCTGCCGCCAGGACACGGCGGACCTCCCGCTGGACCTCTTTGCGGTCGAGCTTCAGCTCGCCGGCTAGCTGGCCCACCGATTTTTTACGGCAATGCTCGCGAATGTAGTCGGATTGCTGTTTGTTCATGCCGTCAGGCCATCCTTCCGCCTCAGGATCATGACTTTGCGGCGGTCCCCGGCCGTCCGGAACAAATGCATCTCCGGCTCCGGGATATTTTCGAAGGTGTAGTCCGGATAATCGATCTCGATCTTGTCGTACTCGGCCATGTTGACGCGGGCGGCGAGGTACTCGTTGAAGGCCTTCATGGAAACCATGGTGTACTGCCGCGGGATGATCCAGTCCGCTTTTTCGATGCTTTCCGCGGCCCAGTTCTCTCCGGCCAGCGCCCCGAAGATCCTCAGTTCCGGCAAATAATACATGAGCGGGGCCTCCCCGTAAGCGATCGCCACTCTCTGGCCCGGCCGGGACTCGCGCCGGAGGTATTCGACGATGCCCCGGATGGGCCCCCGGTATTCGTGCGTGAGTTCATACCCATAACCGGCCAGCATCGACCTCAGCCCCGGCTTCCGGTCCCAGACGGTAAGACGGAAATTCGCTTCGATGGGATAAGAAAGGAGATTCGTCGTGACGAGCAAGATCCCCGCCGCCGCGCCGAGGACCTTCTGCGCGTCAAAGAGGGCGAGCACCATGACGGCGTTCAGGCACACCGCCGCCGGGATCACGCCGACCAGGTAGCGGAAAAAATACCCCGTGGAGAGCGCCGAAAGAGCGAGGTTCGCCGCGAGGAGAATCACGATCAGGGCGCCGCGGTTCACCGGGAGAGAATACTTCAGGTCCCGGCCGGCCAGCGGGAAAAGCTTTTTCCGGCGGATCGACGCCGCCGCGACGAAGAGCAGGACCAGCGCGAGAGGGACGAGGTTGTTGTTGAAACCGATCAAAAAATTGCGGAGGTTCTTCAAATAATTTTCCGGCCCGGAGATGTCCCCCGCGCTTTTCTTCGAGAACATGAGCATCCACGGAAGGTGGAACATCACCGCGTAAACGGCGAGGAAGGCGAGGCTCTCGAGGCGCTTTTTGTCGAAAGAGCAAAGGAAAAAATGCAAGGCGATGCCCGCGCACACCCCCGCCCAGATGAGGTAGTTGCAATGAAATAGGAATAACTGCGAGGCCAGAAAAAGCCAGAAATATCC
>JACQVP010000060.1 GCA_016209715.1 Candidatus Omnitrophota bacterium | reverse complement strand
TGATGGACGCCGCGGACATCTTGATGAACGAAAAGGTCCTCATCGCCAATTTGAACAACGGATCGCGGGTCGAAAGCTATGCCATCCCGGGCAAGCGAGGGGCGGGCGACATCTGCCTGAACGGCGGGGCGGCCAAGCACGGCCAAAAAGGGGATTGCCTCATCATCATGAGTTTCTGCGTCCTCGATCCCGAAGAGGTCAAGACCCATTCTCCGAAAATCGTCCGAGTGGACAAGAACAACAAAATCGTCGAGCCTTCCCCCTCGCCTTCTCACGGATGAGCCGCAAATTCCGGGTCGGCATCCTCGGATGCGGGACCATCGGTTCCCAACTCGCCGCAATCCTGGACAAAAAATACCGGTCCCACTGCCGGCTGACGGCCTTTTATGACCTGAGGAAAGAAAAGGCCGCCGAGTTTGCCCGGCGCTGGGGCGGCAGTTCCTCCTCCGGGTTGGAGGCCCTGGTCCGCCGTTCGGATTTCATCATCGAGGCGGCGTCTCAAAAGGCCGTGGGGCCGCTTCTGCGCAAGGCCCTGCGCCGCGGGAAGACGGTACTGGTCATGAGCGTCGGCGCCCTGGTGGCGGATCCCTCTTTGGTCCGGCTGGCCTCCGCGGGAACGGGCTGCGTTTACATTCCCTCCGGCGCTTTGGCCGGCGTCGACGGCGTCCTGTCTTCCTCGGTGGGCCGGGTCCGCCGGGCCGTGCTGACTACCAAGAAACCCCCGCAGGCCCTGGCCGGCGCCCCGCTCCCGGGTTTGAAAAAAATTTTAAGCACGCCCCTCAAGAAGGAAGTCCTCGTTTTTCGCGGGACGGCGAGCCGTGCGGTCCGGGCCTTTCCCCAGAACATCAACGTGGCGGCTGTCCTCAGTCTGGCCGGAATCGGCGCCCGGAAGACCGAGGTCCGGATTTACGCTTCGCCGGGCCTGAAACGCAACATCCACCAAATCGAAATCGAAGGCGACGCGGGAAGGATCTTCGCGCTGACGGAAAACGTGCCCTCTCCGGGCAATCCCAAGACGAGCCACCTCGCCGCCCTTTCGCCGGCGGCCTTGTTGAAAAAAATTTTCAGCCCGCTGAAAATCGGAACCTGAGCGCCGTGGGTCATGGAAACCCAGATCACCATCCGGGGCGCGCGCGAAAATAACCTCAAGAACATCCAGGTAAACATCCCGCGGAACCGGTTCATTGTCATCACGGGGCTGTCCGGCTCCGGCAAGTCCTCGCTCGCTTTCGACACCATTTACGCCGAAGGCCAGCGGCGCTACATCGAAAGCCTTTCCTCCTACGCGCGCCAGTTCCTGGAAAAGATGAAGAAACCGGAAGTCGACTTCATTTCCGGGCTCTCGCCCAGCATTTCCATCGAACAAAAACAATTCACGCATAACCCCCGTTCCACGGTGGCCACGGTCACCGAGATCTACGATTTTTTACGGCTGCTCTTCGCCAAGGCCGGGGCCGTGCACTGCTACCAATGCGGCAACGTGCTCGGCCGCCAAAGCACGCAGTTAATGGCCGAACAGGTCTTTCAATTGAAGGCGGGAACGGAATTCCACGTCCTGGCCCCGCTCGTTCGCGGCCGCAAGGGCGAATTCAAGGACCTGTTCCAGGACCTGGCGAAAAAGGGTTACAGCAAGGCCATCGTGGACGGCGCCCCCGCCGACCTTCGCCGGCCGCCGAAATTGCGGAAGACCAAGCGGCACGACATCGAGCTGGTGGTGGATTTCCTGAAGGCGCAACCCGAGTTCCGGAAACGTCTCGAGGAGTCCCTCCGCACGGCGCTCGATTTTGCGGGCGGCAGCTGTGTGGTCCGGGCCCGGGAAAGAGATTTTTTCTTTTCCGAGAAATTCAGCTGCCCCCGCTGCGACATCAGCCTCGGCAACCTGGCCCCGAACATGTTTTCTTTCAACAGCCCTTACGGGGCCTGTCCCGCCTGCCGAGGCCTCGGGCAAGTCACCCAAATCGCTTCCCACCTTTTGATCAAGGACAAAACCAAGCCGTTGCTCCAGGGCGCCATCAACGAGGAGGTTTTTTTCTCCTTCAACCGTTACGTGATCCAGGACTTGGTCCATGAATTGAAGGAATACTACGAGTTCGAGCTCAAGACGCCCTACGCCGAGCTCTCCGACGAGATCAAAGACGCCTTCCTCTGGGGCAACGACGAAATCACCGGTCTGATCCAGGAGTTGAGGGAGCTTTCTTACAGCACGAGTTCGGAAGTGGTCAAGAGCAAGGTGGCCCGGTTCCTGCGCGAGGAAATTTGCCCCGACTGCCGGGGCGGGCGATTGCGCAAGGAGGTGCGGGGCGTTCGCTTGGACGGGCGGAACATCACGGACGTGGCGGCGCTGTCGGTCGAGGAGGCCGTCGGATTTTTCAAGACGCTCAAATTTTCAGGGCCCCTCGCGGAAATCTCCGCGCCGGTCCTGAAAGAGGTCCGGGAGCGGCTGCGCTTTCTTCACGACGTCGGCCTGGGATACTTGACGCTCGACCGGGCGGTCAACACGCTGGCCGGCGGCGAAAACCAGCGGATCCGGCTCGCCCGCCAGATCAGCGTCGGGCTCACGGGCGTCTTGTACGTCCTCGACGAACCGAGCATCGGTCTTCATCCCCGGGACAATGAAAAGTTGCTGACCACGCTTCGGAACCTCTGCGCTTTGAAAAATACCGTCATCGTGGTGGAGCATGACGAAGAGACCATCCGGCAGGCCGACTACCTGATCGATCTCGGCCCCGGAGCGGGCGCGGAAGGCGGTGAGGTGGTCGCGGCCGGAGAACCGGCGCGACTGGGGCCGGCGCCGAGATCCTTGACGGTGAAGTACCTGGCCCGGGAATTGACCATCGAAGTTCCCCGGGAACGGAAGCCGTACCGGGATGCGCCCAAGCTGGCGGTCCGCGGCGCCGAAGAGCACAATTTAAAAAAAATCGACGTCGAATTTCCGCTCGGCCTGTTGGTCTGCGTCACCGGTGTTTCCGGGTCCGGCAAGAGCACGCTCGTGCACGACATCCTGTTCCGCGCCCTTCACAATAAAATCTGGAAGACCTCGTACCGGATCGGGAAACACAAGGGCCTGGAGGGAGCCGCGGCCATTGACCAGGTCATTGAAATCAGCCAGGCACCCATCGGCCGCACGCCCCGGTCCAATCCGGCCACTTACACGGATCTGTTCGTGCACATCCGCCGTCTTTTTGCCCAGACCTATGAGGCCCGAATGCGGAATTTCAGTCCCAGCCGGTTCAGCTTCAATCTCAAGGGCGGCCGGTGCGAAAATTGCCAGGGGGAAGGCTCCCAGCGCCTGTCTATGAGCTTCCTGCCCGACCTGTACGTAGTGTGTGAAACTTGCCGGGGGAAGCGTTATAATGAGCAGACCCTGGAGGTGAAGTACAAAGACAAGACCATCGCGGAGGTGCTGGACCTGTCCGTGAAAGAGGCCTTGGAGCTGTTTGATCCCATTCCTCCGGTGCGCGAACGTTTGCGCGTGCTGGACGCGATCGGGCTCGGTTATGTCAAATTGGGCCAGTCCTCGACGACGCTCTCGGGCGGTGAAGCGCAGAGGATCAAGCTGGCCAGCGAATTGGGAAAGCGTTCGACGGGAAGGACTCTTTACATCCTGGACGAGCCCACGACGGGGCTGCATTTCGCGGACATCCAGAATCTGCTGAAGGCCCTGTTCGCCCTGCGCGACGCGGGCAACACGGTCCTCGTCATCGAACACAATCTGGATGTGGTCAAGACGGCCGACTACTTGATCGATCTCGGCCCGGAAGGCGGGCGGGACGGCGGCCGGGTGGTGGCCACGGGGACGCCGGAAGAAGTCGCCCGTAAATCGGGATCTTATACCGGTCTTTATCTGAAAAAAATTCTCAGCAGCCGGTCCTAGGCGATTAAAAGGCCGTGGCGAGTGTCCCGGCTCAGGGGGAGTCAATATGAAAAGATGGATGTTCTTTATCGGTTCGGTGGCCGTGATGGGGTGGGCGCTCAATCTGGCCATCCATAAAAACCTCGCTATTCTGGAGCGAGAGAAGCAGGCGGCCTCAGAGGCCGAAGCCGTTCCGGCCGTGTCGCCGGCGCCCGAGGTCCCTGCCCCGGCGCCCGCTGAGGCGGTGCCTCCGCCCGCGCCCGCCGCCGTGGAAGCCCCCCCGCCCGGGCCGGTCCCGGAACCGCCGCCTTTTCTCGACCAGGCAGTCTCCCTGGTGAAACTCTATCGCGAGGGAAACCAGAAATTTCTCCGGGAAGATTTTGCCGGCGCGCAGCGTTTGTTCCAAAAAGTGCTGGACCGCGCGGTCGCGCTGGAGGCCGGCGCTCCGGGTGAAAAGGAGCTGAAGAAGAGCTTGACCGGGGCCGCCGAGGCGAGGCTGCGAAGTAACGCCTTGCGCGAAAAGATCCTCAACTCATCGGACAGCCGGGAAATCCAGGTTTGGTGGGAAGAAAACATCGCCCTCTTGAAGAGCGCCAACGAAAGCATCGCCCGGGTGATTTGGCTGGCCGGCCAAACGATCCGCGAGGGCCAGGATGCGGGCGCCGGCGACCACGGGGACGTTCTCTTGAAAGACCTCGAGACCTACGCCAAAGGCATCCTGGTCGTTTCCAAATCGGCTCATTCGTAAAGCGCTTCCCGGATCGATATCAGAGAGCCGGCCAGAAATACCAGTCCCGCGCCGATCACTGTATAAAGGGTGACCGGGTCCCGCCAGAAGACGTAGCCCGCCCAAAAGGAAAAAGCCGGCGTCAGATAGGAAAACGGACTGACCAAGGATGCCGGGGCGCGGCGGAACGCGATCGTCATCCACAGCTGCCCGTAAAGGGATCCCACCGCCACACCCGCCAACCCGATCCATTCCGGAAAATTCGGCCAGCGAACGCCGTAAAAGAGAAGGAAGACCGAGCCCACCGTGGAGGCAAAAGTGAAATAAAAAATGATCGTGAGCGGCGATTCGCGGTGCTTGATCGAACGGATCGCCGTGTAGGCGACGGCCGCCATGAATCCCGAAATCAGGCCCAGCAGGATATAGCCCCAGTTGCCGGCCAGGTCCGCCGGGGTCCACACCGGTCCGCCGCCGGGCGGCAGGGTCAGCAGATAAACGCCGGCGAAAGAAACCACGATCATGGTCCAGAGGAACCAGCCGGGCTTTTCTTCGAGAAAGATCACCGCCAGGGCCGCGGCATAGACCGGCGCCGTGAAATTCAGCATCACCGCCAGGCCGATCGGGAGCTTGGCGATGGTCAGAAAATGCAGCGCCATGGCGATGTAGCCGCTCACGCCGCGCAGGATCAGTTTGGGCTTTTCTTTCCCCCAGAACGGGACGCCCTTGCGGAGGATCAGCCAGCCGATGGCCAAAGTCCCGGAGAGGCTCCGGAAAAAAATAATTTCCGTGACGGGCAGGGTCTGGGCCGTGAATTTGACGGACACCGCCATCAGCGCGAATGCCAGGGAGGCGGCGCACATGTACAAAATGCCGGACAGGCGGTGGCGCGGTTTGGAGAGGCGTGCCTCGTCGGTCATGATCCGGACGCCGCCAGCGCTTCAACGGCCGCGGCGACTCCTTCGGTCACTTTGGCGATGAATTCCAGGTCCAAAGTGGAGAGCGTGTCGCTGGGGAGATGATAATGCGGGTTCCGGAAAAACGAGGTGTCGGTGACGAGAAGCGCCGGGTACCCCGCGTCCCAGAAAGGGGAATGATCGCTGAGCCGGGTGGCCGGGAAGACCCACCCGTTGAAGGGCACGGTCAAAGTTTCGACGGGAAGGCCGGGGACACGCCGCAGGGCCCGGGCGTAGGAGTCGAGCAATTGCTTGGAACGTCCGTTCGCCACCAGCCCGATGAAATCGCCGCGGTCGGGGTATTTCCATTTCAGCGCCGCCGGCATTTGCTGGCTGCCGCGCGCGGAATCCGTGTAACCGATCATTTCCAGGGAGACCATCCCGGCGACGCTTTGGCCCTGAGCTTTCAGGCGCCGGACATAATCCGCGCTTCCGATCATGCCGAATTCTTCCAGATGGAAACTGATGAACCGGACCGTTCGCCGCATTTTTCGGCCGGCCAGCAATTGGGCGCACTGGAGGAGCGCGGCCAGCCCGCTCGCGTTGTCGTCGGCCCCGGGGCTGCCCTCGACCGCGTCGTGATGGGCCGCTACGATCACCGCGTCCGGACTCCCCGGGATCTCCGCGATCAGATTCGAAAAGACGGCGCCGTTGAATTGGACTTCATCGCGGCTCGTCGCGAGGCCGTATCGGCGGAATTCAGAAAGAACGTATTCTTCGACTTGCGGGATGCGGGAGCGGGAGGAAAACGGGTAGCGGTCACCGAGGGTGTTTTCCAGGTGCCGGCGGATATTTTCTATCATTGCAACGGGGCATTATAGCACGGCGCTCTTTTGCCTTGAATTAACAAGTTATATCTTGTATAAGTTCCCCGGGAGCCAAAATGGGTACCTCCGTCAAAGAAGCCGAATCTCTGTTTCAGAAAGTGGGCGCCGACATTCTCCGTCTGCGCAATCAGCGCGGGCTGACGCAGTTTGCGCTGGCCCGGAAGATCGGCGTGACCCAGCAGGAGATTTCGCGCGTGGAAAAAGGCGACAATTGTTCTCTCCTCACGCTCAACCGCATTGCCGAGGCCCTCGAATACGACCTGGAAATCCTTTTCCGAGAAAAAAAATCATGAAGAACTTCGACGCCCTCGTCGTCGGCGGGGGCATCATCGGCTGTACGCTGGCCTGCGAACTGCGCAAGGCCGGGCTGAGGGTCGCGGTGGTGGAACGCTCCGAGCCGGGGACCGAGGCCTCGATCGCCGCCGCCGGAATGCTCGCGCCGCATGCCGGACCCCAGAAGAGGACCCCTTTCTTTGCGGTGCTGAGGCGCGCCCTGGCTTTGTATCCGGATTTCATCGCGGAAGTGGAAGAGGCCGCCGGAATCCCGACTGAGTTCAAGAAAAACGGCCTGTTCTATCTGGCGTTCAGTCCAGAAGACGAGGCCGTTCTGGCCGAGAAGCTCGAACTCCAACTGGCCTCCGGCATCCGGGCGGAATGGGTTTTGGGCGAGGAAATCCGCCGGCGGGATCCGGCCATCGGCCCCGAACTCCGGAAAGGGATTTATTTCCCCGAAGACTGCCAAGTCGACAATATCCTCCTGATGAAGGCGGTGATTCAATGGTCCCGGCGGTTGGGCGTGGAATGGATCACGGCCGCGCCGGCCACTGAAATTTGGCTGGAGGGGGAGCGCGTCCGGGGCCTCGTTTCGGGGCGGGAGCGCTGGGAAAGCCCGGTGGTGATCAACGCGGCCGGTTCGTGGGCGAATTTTGACCGCAGCCTGCCGTTCGAAATTCCGGTCAAGCCGTCCCGCGGCCAGATCCTCGTTCTTCAGAGCTCCGACCGCGTTCCCGTGTTCAAGCACATGCTTTACACGCGGAAAATTTACACGGTCTCGCGCGACGACGGCCGCCTCATCGTCGGTTCGACCGTGGAGTCCGTGGGGTTCAACAAGGAAGTCACCGTCAAGGGCCTGCACAAATTCTTGCGCGGCCTGCTGGAAATCAATCCCGAATTTCTTTCTTTGCCGTTCCGCGAATGCTGGGCCGGGCTGCGGCCGCGTTCCAAGGACGGCCTCCCGATTTTGGGAAAGTCGCCGGTCGAGGGGCTGTACCTCGCGGCCGGGCATTTCAGAAACGGCATCCTCCTGGCGCCTCTGACGGCGCGGGTGCTGACCGCTTTGATTTTGAACCGGCCTCCCGAAGTGGACCTCTCGCCTTTTGCCTGGGGCCGTTTCCAGACCCGCGAGAAGAAAATTTCCCAATGAAAATTTATTTTGTATATAATGAGTTGTCCTTCAGGGAGGATCTCCATGATCACTGAAATCGGAATCACGGCCGGCGATATTTGGCATTATCTCGATGAAAAGCACGACGCCACATTGGATGAGCTGGTGCGCCACACCGCCCAAAACCGTGAACGGGTGCTGATGAGCCTCGGATGGTTGGCCCGCGAAGGCCACGTGAATCTTCGCGAGGACAACGGCGTCTATCGCGCCAACCTCACGTCTCACTCCCATTGATCCCGTCGGCGGCAGCGAAGTATTGCCTCGTCCTTTCCACTGCGCCCACCCGTAAAGTCGCCCTCCGGTTGGCCCGTCAAATCGTCGAAAAAAAACTGGCCGCCTGCGTCAGCGTCATTCCCGGCGCCGTGTCTCATTACCGTTGGAAAGGAAAAATCGAAAAATCCAAGGAGGCCGTGCTGCTCATCAAGACCAGCCGGCCCCTGTTCAGCAGCCTCTGCCGCCTGCTGAAGAAGAACCATCCGTATGAAGTTCCCGAGATGCTCGCGCTTCCGGTTCTGAGGGGCTGGCCCGATTATCTGGCCTGGATGGATGAGGTTTTGAAAGCGGATTAAATCGCGGTGGGCGAGACGGCGCAAAAAAGCCGCGCCTTTTTGGGGCCCCGGTTCTGGATCAGATGGGGCAGCGAAGCTTCGAAATAGAGCGTTTCATCTTCCTTGAGAACGACTTCCTTGCGGTCCAGCTTGACCGTGATCTCTCCCTCGACGACCCAGAAAAACTTTTCCGTGCCCCAAGGCAGTTTCTCGCTTTCGGTCTCGCTCTTGGGATCGAGGGTGAAGAGGAGCGGGGTGATTTTTTTCTTCATCGCTTCCTGAGTCAGGAGTTCGCACCGGACTTTGTTGGTCCGGAGCGATACCGGTAGGCGCCCGCCCGCTTCCTGATGCGCGATTTTTTCGCCGCGTTCGTCCAGTCCGGCATAAAGATCGGCGAGCGTCATCCCGAGGGCTTTGGCGATCTCGAGGTGGCTGTCGACCGTGCCTTTCATGACCCCCGTTTCGATCCGGGAAAGAGTGGCTTGGGCCACGCCGGTCATTTGTGACAGTTCGACGAGGGTGATCTTTTTTTCTTTGCGCAGGTCGCGGATCCGGTTGCCCAGGTGCACGGGAGAAGCTCCTTTCTCAGATTCATTATAGTCTGACCGGGGCCGGGCATCAATTCGGTTATCATTTTTCTGCATATTGGAAATATGTAAAATCACAAAATAAATGTTGACAAATATTAAATTTCAGCATAATCTAACGCCACCTTACGATGAAAGGAGGTGAAAAACGTGGTGGTGAAGAAGCATTCATGGATCGTGCTGGCTTCATTGCTGAGCTGCCTCATTTGGATGGGTAATTTGAGTCCGGTTTTGGCGGGCGCGGCGAACGCACCGGTCAACGTGAACAAGGCCTCTCTCGAGGAACTCGAGACGGTTAAAGGGATCGGATCGGTGATCGCTCAGCGGATCGTTGATTACCGGACGGCGCATGGTTCCTTCAAATCTTTGGATGAATTAGCGCAAGTCAATGGCATCGGCGAAGTTAAGTGCGAGAAAATGAAAGAACAACTCACTCTGTAATGAACTGACAGAGAAGGAAACTCTAAGGCAGGCAGGGAAAGGCGGCAGACGCGGGTCTGCCGCCTTTTTTTATGCCGTTTCTTGATTTGGACGCATCTTTCTGATAGAATTCCCTTTCTTCAAGTCCATGACATTCCAAAACTTAATCCAAGAATTGAATCAGTATTGGTCCCGCCGGGGATGCTTGATCGTCCAACCCTACGACCTTGAAGTCGGGGCCGGGACTTTTTCTCCCCACACCTTTCTTCGCGCCCTGGGGCCCGAACCGTGGAAGGCGGCGTATGTGGAGCCTTCCCGCCGTCCGACCGACGGCCGATACGGCGAAAACCCGCTCCGGACACAGCATTATTATCAATATCAAGTTATCATCAAGCCCGCCCCGGCCGACTCGCAGGAACTTTACCTCAACAGTTTGCGCCAGGTCGGGATCCAGGTAGACCGCCATGATATCCGTTTCGTGCAGGACGATTGGGAGTCTCCCACTCTCGGCGCTTGGGGCCTGGGCTGGGAGGTCTGGCTCGACGGTCTGGAAATCACCCAATTCACTTATTTTCAGCAATGCGGCGGCATCGATCTCGAAACCGTCTCCTGCGAGATCACCTACGGGCTGGAAAGAATCGCCATGTTCCTGCAGAAAAAGAACTCGATTTTCGATCTGCAATGGAATGAGCGCGTGACCTACGGCGAAGTGCATTTGGAGGGGGAACGGGAATTTTCCCGGTATAATTTCGAAGAAGCCAATATCGAGGTGCTGGCGCGTCATTTTCAGGATTTTGAACAGGAGGCCAAGCGCCTCCTGGAAAAAGGGCTGATCCTTCCCGCCTATGATTATTGTCTGAAGACTTCCCATTGCTTCAATCTGCTCGACGCTCGGGGCGCGGTGAGCGTCACGGAAAGGCCGCGTTACATCGGCCGGGTCCGCGCTCTCGCCCGCGGCTGCGCCGAAGGCTATCTCAAGCTGCGTCAGGAATTGGGCCACCCCCTCATCAAAGGCCAGGCGGTCAAGGCGTGAGCGAAATGTCCCGCAATTATTTGCTCGAAATCGGTACGGAAGAATTGCCTACCGACAGCCTCGACTTGATCGAAGGCGCTTTCGGCTCGGCCCTCCAGGAGAAACTCCGCGGCGCGCGGGTCCGATTTTCCCGCCTCAGCCTGTACACGACGCCCCGTCGCGTGGCCGTGTTCATCGAAGGATTGGCGCCCAAACAGGACTCCGAAATCGTGGAATGGGTCGGTCCGTCCTGGGAGCGCGCGTTTGACGCCGCAGGCAAGCCGACCGAAGCTCTGGCCGGTTTCCTGCGGGCGAAAAACCTGAAGGAAACGGACATCACCAAGAAAGAGACCCCGCGGGGGAATTATGCCGTCGCCCGCCGCACCGTTCCGGGAAAAAGACTGGAACAGGTCCTGCCCGAACTCGTCTCCGCGGCCTTGCGCGAGCTCGCTTTTCCCAAGACCATGCGCTGGGACCGTCACCGGACTTCGTTCCCGCGTCCCATCCGCTGGATCCTGAGCCTGCTGGACCGCAATGTGCTGGCATTTTCGGTGGGCGATGTGAAAGCGGGCCGCGTGACCTACGGCCACCGTTTTATGGCGCCGGCCAAACGCAGCGTGCCCAAAGCCGACCTCAAGGCCTATCGGGCCGTCCTGAAAAAGGCGCACGTGCTGCTCGATCTGGCGGAAAGAAAAGCCCTCATCCAAAAGCAATTCGCGGCCAAGACCCGCAGCGTTCCCGACGCGGAATTGGTCCATGTCACGGCGCAATTGACCGAAGAGCCGTTCGTTGTCACGGGCGCCTTTTCGGCGGATTTTCTCTCGCTCCCGCAGGAGATCCTGGCCACGACGCTCAAGAAAAACCAAAAGATCTTCACCGTGGGCGACGCCCGCGGGAAATTGAAGCCGCAGTTTGCCGCGGTGATGAACGGGAAGCGGGAGAACCTGCCGCGGATTATCAAGGACTACCGCGACGTCCTGGAAGCCCGCCTGCGGGACGCGCGCTTTTTTTACCAGGAAGACACGCGGGAACGGCTGGAGCAAAAGGTCGACCGGCTCAAGGACATCGTGTTTCTGGGTAAATTGGGGAACATGCGGGAAAAAGTCGAGCGCATGGTCCATCTGGCGGGGGCGTTTTCGCAAGCCGCGGGACTCGCGCCCCAGGATGCCGAGGACCTCCGGCGGGCGGCCTTCCTGTCCAAGGCCGATCTTTTGACGCAGATGGTTTACGAGTTCCCGGAGCTTCAGGGCGTGATGGGCCGCGAATACGCCCGCGCGAGCGGCGAGCGCGAGCCGGTGGCGGCCGCCGTGGCGGAGCATTATCTGCCGCGCAATTTGCAGCAATCCTATCAAAGCTTATTCAAGGAGCAGTCCCGCCTGGGATCTTTGCTTGCCATCCTGGAAAAAATAGATACCCTAGTAGGCGCTTTCGGCATCGGCCTCGAGCCCACCGGGAGCCAGGACCCTTATGCGCTCCGGCGGGCCGGCGGCGGGATCGTCAAAATCATTCGAGCTTTCAAGCACCGTTTTGATCTTTTGGACCTGATCCGCGAATCGGTCCGGCTTTACGGCGGCCGGCTGGCGAAGGACGAGACCGCCGTCACGCGCGGTCTCGAGGCCTTTTTTAAGGAACGCATCGCGCATGAATTGGGGGTCCCTGCCGGCTCGGTCGAGGACCCGAT
The DNA here is from genome assembly GCA_016209715.1 of Candidatus Omnitrophota bacterium. Taxonomy (GTDB): domain Bacteria; phylum Omnitrophota; class Omnitrophia; order Omnitrophales; family Omnitrophaceae; genus JACQVP01. Next base: position 1,470 of record JACQVP010000060.1, on the reverse strand, counting down.
ATTGAAGGCCGTGCTGAAGACGTCCTGGAGCGAGATCGGCGGCGTCATCTTCCGGTTCGAAGTCCTGAAGCACGTCCATGACAAGGACCCGGGAAGTTTTGAAAAGGCCCGGAAAGTGGTCGAGCGCACGCACAACATCCTCAAGGCCGCCGGGAAAAGCGCCGAGGCAGTCCGGCAGGAACTGTTGATCGAGCCCTCCGAGCGGCATCTGTACGAGTTGATCGGCGAGAAATCCGCCGACCTTCGTCATCTCGCGGATGAGGAGAAGTTTGACACGTTGACGCAATTGTACGGCAAGTTGTTTTACGATCCGCTGCACGAATTTTTCGACAAGGTTTTAGTGAACGTGGAGGATGCGACGGTGCGCGAAAACCGCCGCGCCCTGATGAGAGCTGTGAACCGTCTTTACGTGGACCGCGTGGCGGACCTCGCGCTGGTTCCGCAAGCGAATTGATTGGCCGCAACTGAAGAATTGAAATGCAATTGTTCGAAAGGAGAAAGTGATGGCAGTCATGGCAAGAAAAAAGTCTAAGGTGAATCAATCAAAGAAAGGCAGCAAATACATTTACTTTTTCGGCAGCGGCAAGGCCGAAGGAAATGCCGGGATGAAGCAGCTCCTCGGCGGCAAGGGGGCCAATCTGGCCGAGATGACCAACCTCGGCATCCCCGTCCCTCCGGGCTTCACGATCACGACCGAGGTCTGCGACCTTTTTTACAAGCTCGGCCGGAAATATCCGCAGTCGCTCAAGGCCCAGATCGATGAAAACCTCGCCAAGCTCGAAAATGCCATGAAGGCCAAATTCGGCGACAAGAACAATCCTCTCCTGGTTTCCGTGCGCAGCGGCGCCGCCGTCTCCATGCCGGGGATGATGGACACCGTGCTCAACCTCGGATTGAACGCCGACACGGTTCAGGGTCTCATCATCAAGACCGAGAACGAGAGATTCGCGTGGGATTCCTACCGGCGGTTCATCCAGATGTTCGGCGACGTCGTGATGGGCGTCCCGCACGAGGAGTTCGAACACGCCCTTTCCGAAAAGAAAAAGCAGCTCGGGGTCAAGAACGACACCGACTTGAATGCCAACGACCTCAAAGACGTGGTTCGGAGCTACAAGAAGCTGTATGAGCAGCACACCGGCGAGGAATTCCCCAGCGATCCGCGCGAGCAGCTCGACAAGGCGGTCGGAGCGGTGTTCGGTTCGTGGAACAATCCGCGCGCCAACAAGTACCGCCAGCTGCACGACATCCGCGGCCTGCTCGGCACGGCCGTGAACGTTCAGGCCATGGTGTTCGGCAACATGGGGGACAATTCCGGCACGGGGGTCTGCTTCACGCGGGACCCTTCCACCGGCCAGAGAATCTTTTATGGGGAATATCTCATCAATGCGCAGGGCGAGGACGTGGTGGCCGGCTTCCGCACCCCCGAGCCGATCTTGTAATTGTAGGAGAGAATGCCCGTCTGCTTTCAGG
>JACQVP010000007.1 GCA_016209715.1 Candidatus Omnitrophota bacterium | reverse complement strand
GGGTTGCGGGGATCGAGATAGCGCAGGTAATACCAGCACGAACCGGCCCACTGCGGCATGGTGTTGGTCTCGCGCCGGCCGGCAGAAGTCAGGACCCAGTCTTTGGCCTTCGCGAGCGGCGGGTCAAAAGTCCCCGTGGGCTTGAAGTCCGAGATGTCGGGGAGCAACAGCGGTAATTCATCCGCCTTGCGCGGAACGATCCCTCCGGCCGTATGGACGACGGGGATCGGCTCGCCCCAATAACGCTGGCGGCTGAAGAGCCAATCCCTCAATTTATACTGAACGGATCTCTTGCCGATCCTCTGCGCCTCCAGCCAGGAAATGATTTTTTCCTTGGCCGTGTCGCTCGAGAGCCCGTTGATCGAAAAAGAACCGTCCGGCGTGGCCGAATGCACCACCTGCCCGACGCCCGTGAACGCTTCTTTCGAAATGTCGCCGCCGCCGATCACTTCCACGATCGGCAGGGCGTATTTTTGGGCGAATTCATAATCGCGCTCGTCGTGGGCGGGCACCGCCATGATGGCCCCGGTGCCGTAGCCCCACAGGACATAATCGGCGATCCAGACGGGGATCGACCGCCGGGTGCACGGGTTCACCGCGAAGGCGCCGGTGAAGACGCCGCTCTTTTCTTTTGCCAGATCGGTGCGTTCCAGGTCCGATTTTGCCGCCGCCTGCGCGATATAAGCTTCCACCTCGGCACGGTGCCCCGGCGCCGTGATTTCCTTCACCAGCGGGTGCTCGGGCGCGAGCACCATGTACGTGGCCCCGAAAAGCGTGTCGGGCCGGGTCGTGAACACCCGCAGATTCGTCTTCCGCCCTTCGAGCGGGAAATCGACCTCCGCGCCCACCGACTTGCCGATCCAGTTGCGCTGCATCTCTTTGATGGGCTCCGGCCAATCCAAGCCTTCCAAGTCGGACAGGAGACGCTCGGCGAAAGCGGTGATCTTCAGCATCCATTGGCGCATCGGCCGCCGCTCCACCGGATGCCCGCCGCGCTCGCTTTTTCCGTCCACGACTTCCTCGTTGGCGAGGACCGTTCCCAACGCCGGACACCAATTGACCGGCACCTCGGCCAGGTAGGCCAGCCCTTTTTCATAGAGCTTGAGGAAGATCCACTGCGTCCACCGGTAATAATTCGGATCGGTGGTGTTGATCTCGCGGTCCCAATCGTAGCTGAATCCGAGCGCCTGGATTTGGCGCTTGAAAGTGGCGATGTTCCGTTCGGTCGTGTCGCGCGGGTGCGTGCCGGTTTCGATGGCGTGTTGTTCGGCCGGCAGTCCGAAGGCGTCCCAGCCCATCGGATGGAGGACGTTGAATCCTTTCATGCGCTTAAAACGGGCGAGGATGTCCGTGGCGGTGTACCCTTCCGGATGCCCGACGTGAAGACCGGCGCCCGAAGGATAAGGGAACATGTCTAAAATATAATATTTCGGTTTTTCGCTTCCCTTCTCACCCGGGTCGGGCGTGCGGAAGGTCTTCTCTTTGAGCCAGCGGCTCTGCCATTTCGGCTCGATCTGGTCAAAAGGGTAACTCTTTTCTTTAGCCGTCTTTTCCAAAGGACTCCTCCTTCAATCCTAAACCTCCGGCAAATTGCGCGAATCCGGGCGATTCCAAGACTTCTTCGGGAAGCGAATACTTCTCGCGGCCCGGCTTTTTTCCCTCAATCAGCGCCCGCGCCCAGCCGTTTTCCTGCCTGCTCAAGGCCGTGAATTTTCCGCCCGAGAAATCACTCAAAACCCCTTCATCCCAGAAATAAAGATAATGGCCGACGGGCGAACATCCCGTTTGGATGTCATGACACGGATTATCGATCTTTTTGACTACCAACTGAATGCCTTCCGAAATGACTTGCAGCTCATCCCGGTAGGCCGAAAGAAAGGCGTCGATTGCCAGCGCGGGCCCGTGATCGGCCGGATAGCGTCCGCGGTTGAGGGAATAGTCGTCGAAAATCAGGATGCCTTCTTTTTTCAACAAGGGCCAACTCAGGACGGCATCCGACAGGACATCCCGCGCCTTGTGAGAACCGTCCACGTAAATAATATCGTAATTCTCAAAAGGCAGAGACCGAAGGGCGGCCTGTGACAATCCCGTTACGATGCGGGTCCGGTCCTGAAAACCCGACAGGTTTAGATTGCGTACGAACCGATCTTTGAGATCGTCCGGAAAAAGATCGACGACGGTCATCCTCGCGCTCGGATGGGTCAGGATGTTTTCCATCATCCAAATCGCCGAGCGGCCCTCGAAAACTCCGATCTCCAGATACTGCAAGCCGGGCTTGCCTTTGAAAGGACCAAGGACCGTCTGCCAAACCGGGGTTCGGTCGGAAACCCAATTGGTGGAAAACTGATAAGCTTTCTCTGCCTTGAGTCCGCACAGTAGGAAAAAGGAGAGGACGATGTTGGCTAAACCGAGTCTGTGTCTCATGCTGGGGAAATTCGTGAACCACCGGCGATAGTCTACTCCATGGCCTATTCGCTGTCGAGGGGGATTCCTTGACATGCTCCCGGGGTAAAAGTAAAATTAACCTCTTTTACGTGGGCCGGTAGTTCAGTTGGGAGAACGCCACAATGGCATTGTGGAGGTCGGGGGTTCAACTCCCCCCCGGTCCACCAAGTATTCATATATTCTAGATCGCTTGCCGTCCCTTCTTCCGTTTGGATCGGAGGAACCGCATACCGCTTAAAATTGCGCCGCACTTCGTTCACTTGGAACTTCGAGTGCGGCTCGCAACGCTTGGAATGCTCGCCGGAGTGGCGGAACTGGCAGACGCGCTGGACTCAAAATCCAGTGGGGCTTACACCCCGTGTGGGTTCGACCCCCTCCTCCGGCATTTTTTTACTTCTAAAGCTCACCTCAAACCAGCCGATAGCTTATCACACGACGAAGAGGGGACCCTTTTCCCAGGAGGCAAGCATGCAACCGACTTACGCTTGTTCGGCATGTCAGTGGGCGGGTGAGGAAAACAAGTTCGTGACCAAGATCCTGAGCATCATGTACCGCTCAAAACATGACAACATTCAGGCATTCAAGCAAATCAAATGCCCGAAGTGCAATAATCTAGTGACTATTATTTTTGAGACGCTGGACGGTCCGGTAACGAAGTGAGTTCGAGGGCCTTCAACAAATCCCGCGTTTTGTCCATGTGGCCGTAATGGGTCATGTCCAAACTCAGAGGCGTCACCGAAACGTAGTTCTCCGCCAGGGCTTCCTGGTCTGTGTCCCCCGTTCCGTTTAAGACCCTGATCTCCCCGCTCAGACGATAAGTCTTCCCTTCCGGATGGTCCATCTTCTCGAAGATCTCGACGAATCGGGAGGGTGCCTGCCGCGTCAACCGGATTCCCCGCACCGCCGAGGCGGACACGCCGGGACCGTTCACGTTCAAAAAATAATCCGGCGGCAAGCCGCCCGCAAGATATTGCGCCGCGATTTGCTTGGTCAAGCCGACGGCATGAGCGAAATCCGGCTGCCATTCAAAAGCCGACACCGAAACAGCGAAGGCGGGGATTCCGGAGATCACGCCTTCCCGCGCGGCCGCGATCGTGCCGGAATAATAGACGCTGACGCCCGTGTTCGGACCCAGATTGATTCCCGATACGATCAAATCGAAGGTCTCTTGCTTGAACAGTTCGCTCAGGGCAAATTTGATCGAATCCGCCGGGGTGCCGTCGACGCCGTAGCCCCGGCCGAAGCCGTCCCGCTCCCAGGGATGAAGACGGATGTTGCCCGTGAGCGAGACGGCATGGCTCGAGGCGGAACGGGGGTAGCGCGGCGCCACAATTTCACAGTGGCCCAGTTCCGAGAGGCTACGCTTGATGAGCCAGATGCTTTCCGCCTCGATCCCGTCGTCGTTGGTAATCAAAATCCGGGGATGTTTCTTCATGCCCCTTTCAACTCCCTTTCTTCATTTCCCCAAAAGCGGCCAGGCGGATGCCGCGGCGGCGGACGAAGGCCCGGACCGCCGGTGCCGTCAACGCCCGGAGCTCGTTTTCCCGGGTCTTATTGAAACTCGATAAGTTGAGCAGCGCGCGGTCGCAGAAGGCCGGATGACACATCAATTCAAAAGTCCCGGCCCCGACCTTCCTGAGCGCGGCGGCCAGAGACGACCGGCCCCAGGCCTTGGAAGGGTCAAGATCCTCAATCAAAACATCGGTAAAGGACAGGCCCTTTTTTTGAAAACGCAGGCGCGCGGCAGGCCTCACCGCGGCGCTTTGCCGGACCGGGATGCGATACCGGAAAGCCAGCGCCTCGATCACGGCGAAGACCTTCGGATGCTCGTGCAGATGATGGTGCGTGTCGAGGTGGGTCGGGAGACGCCCGAGCACGCGGCCGAATCTCCGGATCTGGGCCTCGTACTCGGCCGCCAGCTCTTTCGGCGCCACATGCGCAAGATCAAGCGCGGAACGTTTCTTGAAATTTCCGTCCGGAGCGACTAGCGAAGGGATGTCGCGCGGGCGGGAAAGCGGCCGGCCCAAGGTCACGTTCAGATGCAGTCCGACCCCCAGCCCTTTGCGCCGTTTCAATTCCCTGAGGATCGAATCGGGCATCGGGAGGTTGATGAGGACGGTGGTGCTGGTCACGATGCCGCGGTCGTGAGCGCGAAGGATGCCGCGGGAAACGCCCTCGGTCAAATTGAAGTCGTCGGCGTTGACGATCAGCGTGGACGGACGGGAATCGCGCTTCATCAGTCGATCACGACAAATGCGACCGCGTAATCCGTGTCGTGGGAAATGGTCACCGCAATCTTGGCCGCTCGTCCGATCCCGATGCGGGCGCGCTCATCGTCCGGGACGAAAAAAGAAGGGGCGCCGTTCGGCAGACGGCGGACTTCCAGGTTCTTGAACCGTATATGGGCGTGCTCGGGGCTGACGGCCTTGTAAAAGGCCTCTTTCGCGGCGAAACGGCCGGCGTAATGCTCGAATTTGCGCCGTTCCCGCGATTCGCAGTAATCGATTTCCCCGGGAGTAAAAATCCGTTCCAAAAAAGCCTTCCCGTGCTTTTCAATCGCTTCCTGGATGCGCGGGACTTTCACGAGGTCGACGCCGCAGCGGGTGCCGGGCATCAGGCCCCTCGTTCGATCTTGAGGATTTTGTATGTGGTCTTTCCTGCGGGGATCACGATCTCGACGATGTCGCCTACCTGCTTGCCGAGGATTTGACGTCCGACGGGCGAGTCGCTCGAGATCTTTCCCGCCTTGAAATCGGCCTCTTCTTTCGAGACCAGCATGTATTTGAGCTCTTTTCCCTTGTCCACGTCCTGGAGATGAACCGTCGCCCCCAGATAAACTTTGTCCTTGTCGATGGCGCCGTTGTCGATGATCACGACGTCCATCAACCGGCTTTGGAGCTCCGCGATGCGGGTCTCGAGACTGTGCTGGGCCGCTTTGGCCGAATCGTATTCGGCGTTTTCTCGCAGGTCCCCATGGGCCCGGGCTTCGGACAGCGCCTTGATGACCTCCTGGCGCTTGACCGTCTTGAGGAACGAGAGTTCCTCCTTCATCTTTTCATAACCTTCACGCGTCAATCTGACCGGCATATCGACTCTCCCTCACGGGGTTATTGGATAATTATACTATAGATGACGAGGCCCAGCAGGAGAGCCGAGAGGATATAGATGCGGTTGAAATACCAGTAATTCCGGGCCTTGGTCCAGTAAACCTGCGCCCGGCCGCGCCGGTTGAGAGTGGCCTTGACCTCGACGACCTGGTCCTTCCGGAAACGGAGATAGGTGCCCCCGATTTTGAAGGCGCTCAACCGGCCCTTCTTGACCAGGTGCTCGACGTCGGATTGGCCGAGGTCGAGAAAATCCATCACCTCTTTAAGAGTGAGCATCCCGTCCATTCAGCGCCCACTCCCGGCATGCACGATCAAACTTTCAGCTTTTCCTCCTGAATCCACCGGTCTACTTCCGACTTCCGAAACTTCCACGCGTTTCCTTCCTGGATCGCGGGAATTTTCCTTTTTGCGGCCCACTCATCGAGCGTGGCCATTTCCACTTCGAGATACTGGGCCAATTCTTTCAGATTCATGAACTGGTCGCCTTCCGCCTCATTCAGGTTGAGCATCGCGATTTGGCCTTCCAAGACCGAACCTTCGGTCACGCTCAGGGTCGGGGTCCGGACATTGCCTCTGACCACAGCCGGGGCAATGATGGAGAGGCTCTGACGGGCCACGATGTCGCCCGTGACCCTTCCGGCGACGATGATGCGGTCGCCCGTGATGGGGGCCTTCACCTTGGCGTTTTCGCCGATGGTGAGGCTTCCTTTCGTGTCCAATTTTCCTTCGAAACTGCCGTTGATGCGGAGATTGACGGGATCTTTGAAAGCGATGGTACCCTGCATACTGGCGTCGACGTCGAGAATCCTTTCATGCAGTTCGTCATTTTTCTTTGCCATCGTCTTTTCCTCCCCTTTTGAGTGGAATCGGTATAATATACTTGATCGATTTTACATTTGCCACTACAAATATCAGCCATCGATGACCGCCGCCGAATTTTTGCAGCAAAAAAAAGAACATTTCCGCAAATGCGAAAAGGCCTGGGGGCTTTCCTTCAGGGCCAAGCACCGGCTGGCGGCCGCCCTGACACATTCCTCTTACCGTCACGAAACCCTCAAGGTGGACTTGGAAGATTTCGAGCGGCTGGAATTCTTCGGCGATGCGGTGTTGAACTTCGTGGTGAGCGAAAAGCTCTATGCCGTTTTTCCGGAGGCCGACGAAGGCTTTCTCTCGAGGCTGAGATCGATCCTCGTCTCCAAAAGGGTCCTCATGAAAGTAGCCGACAGCCTTCGCTTGAACCGCCACGTGCTGCTGGGCAAGAGCGCCCAGAAACAATCCAAGCGGGACCAGGGCAAGATCTTGGCGGACACCGTCGAGGCGTTGATAGCGGCCGTTTACTTCGACCGCGGGCTGGAAAAAACCCGGTCCTTCATCCTCCGTCATTACGCCCCGTTCCTGACCGTCCGTTATTTGCAGCGGTTGAACGTCAATCCCAAAAGCCAGCTCCAGGAATGGGTCCAGAAGTATTACCGGGCGCTTCCCCGATACGAATTTGAGCTCAAAAACGGCGGATTCGTGGTCTGGGCTCGCGCCGGTGAATCGGCCCGGGCCAAGGGAGAGGGGCACAGCAAGAAAGAGGCGGAAGAACGGGCGGCGCGAAAATTGCTGGCACTGCTCAAAAAGAAAACCCCGCTGAAAGGCCTCGCTTAAGCCGCGCTCCGGTCTGACACCTTCTGATCCAGCGCGATTTTCGGATTGGCAAAATCTCCGTAGACCTGAAAGGGAAATTCGGAGGCAGGTTCCGTCACCTTCATGGTCGCGTTGTAATTCAACAGGCCGTCCAGGGTGAAGAAACCGCCCGCCGTTGCCCGGTACCGGGGCGATACGAGCGTGAGAGAATCGGTGATGATCTTTCCGTTTTTGAGCGAGAAGGCCGCCGTCATATCGTCAAATCCGACGTCGGTGGCCCCGGGCTCGACCGCGGCCCAAAGATTGAGCGAACGCATCCTTCCCTTCGCTACTTTGAATTCGCCCTCCCCCCGCAGGCCTTGAGCCAGTCCCGCGGCATCCAGTTTCTCGCCTTCCAAATTGGCGAGCAAAAACAGCCGGCCTTCCAATAGCGGGTTTCCGGTGAGGTGGGCGAACAAAGGCGCGAGGTCCAGTTCTTCGATCTGCACTCCCAGATTGTAGCGGGGATCGGCCGGGTCGAGATCGACGTCTCCGGCGCCGCGAAACTTGCCGCCGTAAACGCCGAAACTGGCCTCTTTCAGGGAAACGATGTCCTCGGCCCAGCTGAAGCTGAGCGCCAAATTGGACAACACGGATTGCGGATCCATGAATTTCTTCAAGCCGGATTGGAACGACTCCACGGCCGGCCTGGACTTTTCACCCGCGCATTGGAGGATCAGCTTGCCGAGAGGAGCGAGCAGGGGATATACCGGCACCGAAGGTGAAAGAATCTTCACCGCGGTGGATTCATGCGGCGCGACCTGGTGCAGGTATTCCAGATGAAATTTCGTCTCGGGCAAAGCCACATCGATCATCCCGGAAGATGATCTCAGGTTGGTGAATTCGAGCACCCCGTCCAAGTCCCGGATCTCGAGCTCTTCGTAGCGGGTCTTGACGTCCTCCAGAGAAAGCGTGGCGGCATAGGCCAGCTCCTCCGGCTTTTTGAAACTGCCCTGCAGGGTCAAGAGGACCTTGGCATTTCCGGCGGCCGGATACCGGGCCAGCGGCGCCAGCAACGCCTCCCACCCTTCCAGGGAAAACTTGTTGGTGAGAAAATTGATGTCGGCCTGGCCGCTCTTCGGCTCGAAGCGGTTCACCGAGCCCTTCAAATTCATGTCCTTGAGGCGCACATTGAAATTGCCTTTGACGGCGCCCGAACCGTCCACGGCGCTTTCGAAATCCAGCTTCAGGGGAACGTCTTTGGGTTTGGTGAAATAGGTGGCATACGAAAGAAGGCTTTGGGTCATTTCCGCCGATCCCGCCACCGACAGATTGCCGCCCGTGCCGCGAATGGAAACGTTCATTTCCAACTGGCCGGAAAAACCCATTTTGTTCGGAATCGCGCGTTCGAGCGGCACCAGCAGTTCCGGCAAGCGGTCGAGGCTGAGATCGGCGGTCCGGACTTCGAAATCGTACGAATCGGGGGCGGGCAAATTCCCCTTGGCCTCGAAATTCCCGTAGGCGGAATTCAAGCTGAGGCGCCGGATCACAATCTTGCCGGTGGAGGGGGACGTCACCGCGTCCAGGTCGAAAGACAGGCTCACGGGCGACGAGGTCAGCGCCGCGGTCGGCGAAATCGCATAGATGACCTGGCCGAGCGCGCCCGGCCCTTTCAGACTCCATTGTCCCTCGCGCCACGAGACCGAGCCTTTCCAGGAAACGGTCCCGCTCCGGATCCAATCCGGGGCCTGTTCCAACGCCAAACCCGCCAAGGGCACGAGGTCCGCTTCGCGGAAGGAGGACGTGAGTTCAAGTGCGGTTATCTTCAGCGATCCATTCTGTGAGGCCAGCCGGAAAGACCCCTCACCCTGGAAATTATCGTCCGGGTTCAAGAACGGTCCTTGCAAAGAAAGTTTCACCGGCCGCCCCAGGACGATATCGTTCAGGGCCACTTCCCAGCCCGCGAGTTTCAAGCTCCTCTGCTCATTGCCCGCCATCCAGCGCACCTCGGCGCCCGTGTCTTCTGCCTGGACATAACCGATCTCGATCCGCCGCAGGAAGAGCGGCCACAATTTGAGGTGAAGCTTGGCCGCCGGCGCCGTCACCGTGACCGAGCCGCCCGGCCACTTCATTTCCAAGGAAGCGTCCTTCAGCACCAGCGAGATGGGAGGGAAAAAGGAGAGTTCGAAGGAATCCAGCGTGATCTGATTGTGGAATTGCTTTTCCAGGTGCGGAATGAGCGCCCGCTGGAAATCCTTATTCTTGAGGATGAAATAAATGGAGGTAAAAAAAACGACGGAGAGAAGAAGAAAAGCGGTAAATAGTCCGAGGGCTATCTTTCGCATCGCTCACGTCACCGGTTGGAACGCGGGGTTCTTAATAGGAATCCGACTGGGACGTTCCCAGCGGCTGAAAGGAATAATCCTCGAGAAAGGCGCCGCAGCCGCTCAAGCATTGGCTGAGGACAAGCAATGAAACCAGGACCAACCAACGCATCAACGTTTCGTGTACTGGAAGCTGCGGCGCGCCCCCTTCCGGCCGAACTTCTTTCTTTCCTTTTCGCGCGGATCCCGGGTCAAAAAGCCGCCCTTCCGAAGAACGGGACGCAGGGACTCGTCGGACAACACCAGGGCCCGTGAAATGCCGTGGCGCACCGCCCCTGCCTGGCCGGCGACACCGCCTCCGCAGACATTGATCTCGATCCGGTAGCGGTCGAGGAGCCGCACCGCTTCGAGCGGCTGACGGACAATCATCCGGAGATCATCGCGCTTGAAATATTGATCGATATCGACACCGTTGACGCGGATCCCAGCCTCCCCTTCCATCAGGCGGACACGGGCAATGGAGGCCTTTCTGCGCCCGGTAGCCTTGCAAACTTTTGCGGTGGTTTCAGTCACTGGATTTCCTCTTCGATTATGAAATCGCGACGGGTTTCTGCGCCTGCTGATGGTGCTGGGCGCCGCGATAGACCTTCAAATGAGTCAGCATCCGGTCTCCGAGGCGGTTCTTAGGGAGCATCCCTTTGACGGCGCGAAGCAATACTTCTTCGGGCTTTTTAGCCAGGAGTTCCTCGAGCGAATATTCCTTGCGCCCGCCGGGATAACCGGTGTAATGATCGTACATCTTGTCCTTGAGTTTGTTGCCGGTCACTTTCAATTCGGCGGCGTTGGTGACCACGACGTAATCACCGCAGCCGACGTGCGGGGTATAAAGCGTCTTGCCTTTGCCCATCAATATGCGGGCGATGCGGGTAGCCAGGCGGCCAAGCACTTGTCCTTTGGCGTCAAGGGCGTACCACTGCCTCTTCACTTCGTTTTGCTTCGCATTGTAAGTCTTTGAGATCATTTGCCTTAAATCCATTCTGCCGGGTTAAAAAATGATGGCTCGACGAAAGAGGCGATACTATAACAAAAAAAGCGGGGCTTGTCAAAGAGGCTTTTTCGAGGGTTCGATCACGTAAAGCAAAGGCACCCCTTTGCGCTCCACGGTGTGAAGGACGCGTCCCTCCCGGCTCCGGTGGCATTCCCAGCGCGTCACGGCGAGGAACACATCGGGATTGTCTCGCGGCCAAACGGTTTGAAAGCTTTCCCGCCCGGCAACCGTCTTTTCCAAAAAATAAGCGGTTTGAAACGGATTGCCGCAATTGGCCACCCGCGCCCGGCGGGACTTTCCCGAGCCCTCCGTGTGCCGTTCGCGATAGTGGTGCAAGACCCATTCCGCGCCTTCTTTGTAGGAGCTTCCCCAGTAATCCGTGTCGAAACGTCCGGCGGCGCCCCGAAGCCCCCCCGCGAAGAGCCGGTTGAAATACACCGATTCATAGGGGTGCAGATCCGCCATGTCATAAGCGGTTATCACCACCGTCGCGAGAATCCCCGCGCCCGCGAATAATTTCACGCCCCGCCGGACCTTTGCCTTCAGGAACGCCGCGACACCGGTACCGGCCAGGACCGCGAGCGGCGGGACCAGAAACAAATACTGCCGCAGGCCATCGTAAACCGGAGAATGCAGAAAAGCATTCAGCGCCACGGGTGCGGCGACGACAAAAAGCAGAAAGGCCGGCTTGAAAGGAAACGCCTTCCGGCCGGACCGGCCGCAAACAAACGCCGCGCCCCCGGCGAGCAGAGACAAGAAATAGAATTCCGGAAGCGAAAGGCTGAACCAGCGCAGCAAATAAGCGGCAGGCAATTCGGCAATGGACAGGTAACGCCCGTCGTAGAGGACCGGCAAGGGCCATTGGAAATGGAGCACCGATTTCAAAGCCAAGAACACATTCCGGACCGGCGATGTCTGGAGCCAGGGCCATCCGATCATCATGCAAGGCCAAGCCAAAATGGCCGCGCAGGCCCAAGCGCCGGCTAAGAGGGGAACGCTTTTTGCGGCCGCCCCGCGCTTTCCTTCTCCGGCCCGCTCCCAGGCCCAGATAACCCAAAGAACCCCCAAATACCCCAATAGTGTCAGACCCGCAATGCGGACACCGGCCGCCAACCCGACGGAAACGCCGAGCGCCACGATGTCCCGCGCCCTCAACTGCGGCAGCCTCTCATAGCTTCGGACCATCACCCAGAGCGCCCAAGCGTAGAGCGCCGCGAAGGGGATGTCTTTGGGGTTGTTGAATTGATGGCCGTAAAAAACCGGGGTCAAGGCCAGAAAGAGCGCGGAAAAAAATCCGCCCGCAGGGCCGCCGATCACGGAACCCAGGCGGTGAACGGAGACGAGGGCCCAAAATCCGAACAGGGCACCGAGAAGGTGGCGGCTTTCATAAACCCCGAAAGGAAAAATCCGGGAGAAAACGGCGGCCGCAAGATCGAAGAGCCCGCCGTATCGCGATACGGTCGGGTAGTCGACGGCGGAGAAATCCCGAAAACCTGAAGTATACCAGCGGAGGATCCTTTCTCCGTAAATGAAGTGGAGTTCCTCGTCCCAAGTCAGGCCGTAATGCCGGAAAGTGGCAAGGATGAGGATCAGGACCGCGCCCAGCAACAGCCAGGACGAGATCCCCCACCAGCGCTCCTCTCTCGCGGACAAGCTCTTGTCATGACGCAGCTTACGTGTTTGCATACCCCATTCAATCCGTTATAATGGTTTCATGACCCGGCTGGAACGAATTCTTTGCGTCCTGGTGACGGTTTTGCCTTTCCTCACCCTTCCCTGGCTTCCCCTTTTCGAAAACGGCCTGCTCCCGCGCCCCGTCTTTGAGATCACGCGCGCCCTCACTTCCGAGACGCCGCAGGCCGGAACGCGAATCGAAAGCGTCTCCACCGTATTTCCGGACGGCATCCCCAAAGTTTACTGCTGGTTTTTTTGGAAGCATGGCACCCCCGGGACGAAGCTCATCCTGCACTGGTATTATCTCGACCGGATGACGCACCTCAAGGACTTTTCCGTGATGCTTCCGGGCCCGACCGGAGATCTGGCGGTGCCGCTCACCCACCCCGCGAAAGAGACCCTGCCGACGGGGTCCTACGGCATCGAGTTCGAACAGGGCGGCAAGATCGTGAAAGTCTGCAAGTTCGTCGTGATCCCCAAAATCCCGACCGTCTAGCCGGTTCCCTTCTGGAGCCAGTCCAGGAACCTTCTGATTTCGGCGTAATCTTCGGTGTTCGTTTCCAAGAACTCGCAGCCGATGCGGTAACGCCGTTGATCCTTCAACTTGTAACAATGGACCACCTGCGCCTGGATCTCGGCCTTTTCGGGATGCTTGTAGCGGGCCGGAAAACCCAGAAGGAAATGGACGCGCGCGCCGCGTTCGAGCGGATACTGGTAAGCGAAGCGAAGGCCCCTGCTGGAGATGTCCCGGGCGGCGCAATCATAATGGAACAATTGCTCGCCGGAAGCGCGGAATGCCAGATCGAGGACGTCCCCGACATAGACCCGCCGCTCGATCCTTTTTTCGCCGCGAAAAATTCGTAACAGCCAGTATCGCCAGGGCCGCTCCATCGAAGGAGGGCTCAGGAGTTCTTGGCCGCCGCGCTCTCCGGCAATTTGGCGATTTCGCGGTCGATGAGGAAAAGGCCCCGGCCCTCCAGGCCCGTGATCTTGATCAAATCCAAGATATATTGAAACAGACGCTCTTCCTCGTGCTGTTCGGCGACGTACCACTGAAGGAAATTGAAGGTCGAATAGTCCTTGTCCGCCAGGCAGGTCTCCACCAAGGCGTTGATGGACTTCGTGACATGACGTTCGTGTTCCAAAGTGAGCTCAAAAACCTGGGCCAGCGATTTGAACTGGCGGGGAGGCTCCTTGACCGCGGCGACCAAGGCATGCCCGCCGGCGTCGTTCACATAACGGAAAAGTTTCAGCATGTGATCTTTTTCCGTCTGCGAGTGCCGGTAAAAGAACTGCGCGGAACCGTGCAACCCCGATTGGTCGCACCAGGAAGCCATCGAAAGATAATAATGAGAGGCGTAAGTCTCTTCCAGAATCTGGTTATTGAGTGCCGTTTGGATTTTCTTGGAAAGCATGGGTCGCTCCTTTCGCACTGGATGTCCTCATACTACCAAATTGGGTCATTGAATCTCCAAAATTTTTTTGATTTCGCTGGCGAGCTTGAGGCTGTCGTGCCGGACCAGAACATTCTCGGAGGCCACGTCAGCCTCGATGATCCGGGCGCGCGTGCAATCGCTCCAGCACTCCGCACCGCCGGAGCGAACCGGAAACTGCTTCTGGGAGGCATAGGCCTCCTTCGCCCCGGCGGAAAAAGGCGTGTTGGACAGCAGGACGAAGTCGAGGCAGTCCCGTCCGAGATATTTCACAATTTCGCGGACGTGATCGGCCGCCTGAAATCCGGTGGTCTCGCCCGGTTCGGTCATGATGTTGCAGACATAGATTTTCTTGGCTCGGCTCGAACAGATCGCCTCGGAGACCCCCTGGACGATGAAATTTGAGATTACGCTCGTGAACAGGTCGCCCGGCCCGAGAAAGATGTAACGGGCGCCCGCGATGGCTTCCAAGGCCTCGGCGGTGGCGCGCGCCGGGGGATCCTGCCACAAGCGCCGGATTCTGAGCCCGGGGTCCCGGCCTTCCGACAAATCAATGCGGCTCTCGCCCACCACGACCGTCCCGTCTTCCAGTTCGGCCTTGAGGGTGTTCACCGTCTCGGTCACCGGGATGACCTCGCCTTGGATGTTGAGAATTTCACCGATCGATTTCACCGCCTCGGCCATGGAGCCCCGGAGGTCGCAAAGAGCGGTGATGAGCAAGTTTCCGAGATTGTGTCCGGCCAGTTCCCCGCCGCGGTCAAAACGGTATTGGATGAGTTCATTGACGAGGTCCGGAGCGGTCGAAAGCGCGACGAGGCTCCGGCGGACGTCGCCGGGCGGCAGGATGCCGAACATGTCGCGCAACCTGCCGGTGGCGCCGCCGTCGTCGCTCATACTCACGATGGCGGTCAGGTTAATTCCCGCCAACGTCTTCAACCCCGAAAGGAGAGTGAAAAGCCCCGTTCCCCCGCCCAGGCAGACAGCCCTCACGTCCTGGTGCAGAATGTGCCGGACCCGGTCCACAAAGTCCCGGATGGCGACCGGGCGGGGAATGATTTCCACCCGGGGATAATTCTTGGATTCGATCTCCAGCCGCTGGGCTTCCGTCACGGTGAACACGATCACGGGCGGGGACTTCTGCGCGGCGGCCGCGAATTTCCGGCGCAAGATCTCGGCGGCGGAAATCTGCGGCAGATCGTGGTCCAAAAGGATCAGATCAAAAGTGCCGCTCAGGATCTTCTCGAAGGCGTCCAAGCCGTCTTCGACGAGGATCCATTCATATTGGAAGCGCGAAAAAGGCTGGCGCAGCAGCGCGGAAAGGGACCGGTTATGGCTTGCAAGAAGAATGCGCATCGTCAGGCTTCATAAATAGGACTGCCTGCGCCGGCGCTCTGCCCTTTGGCGGCCCGCAGGACGCCGTCCTGTCCTGCGTAAAAGTGAAGCAGATCGGAACCTTGCTCGACCGGGTCGGCGTTCACCTCAAGTCCGGCGCGCGAGGAGGTCACGCGGAAGCGGTATTTCCCGTTTTCGCCGTCCTCCAACTGCGCGTCCAAGAGCCCGGCTTTGACAAGGTCGGCGAGCGTGATCGATTCCGCCGGCCCCCCTACGGTCTCATAATAAATGAAGCCGGCCCGCTGAATGGAACGGAGATCGACGATGGCCTTGATTTCCCAGCTCTTGTTGAGGTACTGCAGGGGATTCCAGTTGAGTTTGAATCCGGAAGACTCCGGTTCATTTTCGCCGCTGTCCTCCGAAGCGCCGGGCTTGACCGGCGGGGTCACGGCCGGCTTCACGGCTTCTTCCGGCTTGGCCTTCACGCGCACCACGCTTTCCCGGCCGCTCGCTTCGTGCGAGACCGTGACGGCGTTGCGCTCGATCTTCCCGATCCGGTATCCTTCCACGCTGTCCCCCGACTTGAGGAGCGCGCCGTTGACGATGATGATCGATTGGCTCTCATCCTTCGGTTCGTACAGGATCCCTTCCACCCGCAAATCGTCCTCGGCCCCGGCCAAAACCATCCGGGCAGAAAATAAAATCACCGCGACGCTCATTCCAATGTATTTGGTCATTGCCGGCCTCCGTGATAGACCGTCAGCCAGCGGACGGTCCCGCTCGCGGATCGCATGAACACGCTGTGGGTGACGGCGCCCTGGCTGGAAAACCGGACGCCCTTCAACAAACTCCCGTTGGTCACGCCCGTGGCCGCAAAGGCGCAAGGGCCCCGCACCAGGTCTTCGATCGAATAGATCTTGGCGTCAACCGGTTTTCCGTCCGGATGGACGACTTGGGCCTGAAACCCGCCCTTGAGGCATTTCATGGCGCAGGCGGTGATCACGCCTTCCGGCGCCCCGCCGATCCCGCACAGCAAATCGATGCCGCTGTCCGGCAGACAGCAGGCGATGGCCCCCGAGATGTCGCAATCCTGGATCAATTTGATCCGCACGCCGATGGAGCGAAGCTCCCTGATCAGCGATTCGTGGCGGGGCCGGTCCAGGAGGCAGACCACGACCTTGGTGATTTCCTTGCCCGCGGTGGCCGACACCAGGCGGATGGTCCGGGCCAGCGGTTCGTTCAGATTGAGCTCGATCTTGGAGGCGATCTGGGGCCCGTACGCAAGTTTGTTCATGTAAAATTCGCCCGTGGAATAAAGGCAATTCTCGCCCGCCACGGCGATGACGCTCATCGCTTCGGGACCCGACGTCACCGTCGGCCGCGTGCCGTCGATGGGGTCGACGGCAAGATCGCAGACCACACCGTCCGAAAGCCGGCCCACCCGTTCGCCGCCGAACAGCCCCGCGCTTTTGTCCTTTTTTCCTTCACCGATCACGATGCGTCCCGAAAAATCCATCTGGTTCAAACGCTCCCGCATGGACTGCGTCGCGGCGCGGTCGGCGGATTCCTTGTCGCCGCTTCCGATCCAGGCCGAAGCCGCGATGGCCGCCGCTTCCGTGACCCGGACCAGATCCAGACTGATTTCTTTGACGGGATCGTGGCTCATTGCTTCTTCATGACCGGGTCGTAGACCCGGGCACAATTCCTTCCCCCCTCCTTGCAAGCGTAGAGGGCGATATCGGCCTTTTCGATCAATCCCTCGACGTCGTCGCCGTGGTCCGGGAAAGAAGCCACCCCCAGAGAAATCGTGACCTTGAGCTTCTCTCCCTTGAGCCCCGGATAGTCAAAGGCCTCGACTTCCTTGCGCAGCCTTTCCGCCGCCAAGGCCGCGCCCTTGGCATCGGTTTCCGGAAGGATCACCGCGAATTCCTCGCCGCCGTAACGGCAAGGGATGTCCGTGTCCCGAACGATCTTCTTGTAGATCTTGGCGGTGGTGGCGAGCACCGCGTCTCCCTGCTGGTGTCCGTAGGTGTCGTTGAACTTCTTGAAATGATCGATGTCGGTGAGGATGAGCGAGACGGGATGCTTGTAGCGTTTGCAGCGCAGGATCTCGTCGTGAAGCTTCTGGCGAAAATAACGGTTGATGAAGAGCTGGGTCAAACCGTCCGTGATGGCCAAATGGTACAAATTGGCGTTGTTAATCGTCACCGCCACCTGGCCGGCCAGCGTCAGGAGAAGGCTCACGTCCTCGTCGGTGAATTTTTCCCCCGAGACCTTGTTGGAGATATTCATGACCCCGATACATTCGTTGTCCGCCACGAGCGGCAGGCAGACGATGTTTTGCACGTTAGAGGCGTCTGATTTCTTGAACCGGTCATCCTTGCGCGTGTCCTCGACCACCATGTACTGGACCGTCTCGGCCACTTTGCCGGCCACTCCCTCGCCCAGCCGGATCTTGGTGCACTCCATTTCCCCGTCGTTGATTTTCTTCTCCGCCAAAGGGTCGATCCCGCGCACGACCTTGACCTCCAGCAGCTGGGTCTCCTTGTTGAGGAGCATGATGGAGCCCTTTTGGGCATTGACCGCGCTCCGCGACTTGTCGAGGATGAGCAGGAGCGTCTTTTTCAGGTCGTTCATGAAATTCATGGCCTTGGAGACGTCATACAGGACCGAAAGATTTTCCATCTTCCGCCCGAGGGCGACGGTCGCCCGGGACTTCTGCTGGTCCAGGATGGCGCTGTCGATGGCCACGGCGGCCTGGGTCGCCAGGAGCGAAGTGAAAACCAGCTCCCGGTCATCGTAGGGAGTGCCGTCCTTTTTTTCGCCCAGGGTGAGCACCCCCCGGAGCACGTTCTTCACCATCAGAGGCACCCAGATTTGAGAGTCCAAAACGTCCAGGCCGAGTTTGCGGATGACCTTTTCGAAATGGTAATTGCCCGCCGAGTCCTTGATCGGAAAGGGCTCGCCGCCGTTCAGGACGCGCCAGAAGAGCCCTTCTTCCTCGACAAAGCGGACGTTCTTCGCCTTTTCAACGTCCAGCCCGATGGAATAATGGTAGGTAAAAGCCTTTTCCTCGATGTCATAGATCAACAGGGCCACCGTCTTGGCATCGCTGGTTTCGTACACCGAAGAGGCGAAGATGCGGGCCAGGTTGTCCATGTCCTGGATGGAAATCAGCGATTTCCCCAGCTGGGAGAGCGTGAAAAAATCGAAGACCTTCTTTTCCAGTTCCCGCGTTTCGGAAGGATTCGAAGACTTGCCCGGAACTTTTTTCGTCATGCGTTTCCCTTTCAGACCCTCAGGTCCGAGACTCCGTTGATGATGAATTGCACCGCGATGGCGGTGAGCAGCAATCCCATCAGTCGGGCGGCAATGCGCAGGCTGATGGCGCTGATCCCCCGGGGACGCCCGGCGACCGCGCGGAACACCCAGAACGTGACAAAAGAGATGAAAATGATA
The DNA here is from genome assembly GCA_016209715.1 of Candidatus Omnitrophota bacterium. Lineage (GTDB taxonomy): Bacteria > Omnitrophota > Omnitrophia > Omnitrophales > Omnitrophaceae > JACQVP01. Next base: position 3,382 of record JACQVP010000007.1, on the reverse strand, counting down.
TCGCCCAAAAGAACGGCCTTGTGCAGCCAGGTGACCGCCTGCTGCGCCAGAAGGATGACGGTGGTGATCGCGCCGGGGCCGGCGAGCATGGGACAAGCCAGCGGAGTGACGGCGATATCGTCCTTGGTCGTCCCCTCGGCCTCCTCTTCCGGCGTTTCCTTGATGGCCGTGCGGCGGGCTTGGAGCATGTCCATGGACACTTTGATCAGCACCAGGCCGCCGGCAATTTTAAACGCGGGGACCGTGATGCCAAAGATGCGCAGGATGAGCTGGCCGCCGATAAAGAAAGTCATCAAGATGCAACCGGTGGCCCAGGCAGCCACTTTTGCCGTCCGTACCCGCTCTTCCGGGGTGTTGTTTTCGGTCATCGCCAGAAAGGAAGGGACGATCGTCACCGGGTCGACAATGACGAAGAGCGAGACCAGCGAAAGAATAAAGAAATCCTTCAGTTCCATCGGTTAGGACTCCGCCTCCTGCTCCCGCCCGGCGTCCGCTGCCAGACGGCGGAGCGCTTTGGCCATGCGTTCCAGGTCCGAGATCGACGGCTTCACTTCACGGCATTCGATTTGCGAGAGGTACCCTTCCGGCAGGCCGGTGTTGGCGGCGAGCTCCAGCAAAGAAACCTTTAGCTGGACCCGCAACGCCTTGAGTTCGTCCACCGTCAAAAATTCCGCCATTCGGAAAAGCCCCCTTAAATATAACATACGGCAATTTCCGGCTTCCCTGAATCGAAACGGCGGACTAGCGGCGCTCGCGGAGGTCCCGCAGGAATTCGCCGCAAAGCTGGACCATCCGGTCATGGAGGCGGCCAAATTGGACCAAATACTCCTTTTCGCGGCCTTCGATTTCCGGCAAGGAACGGGCTTGGTCCGCGGGGACGAAACGGTCCAGGCACAGGAAGGCCAGTTCGATTTGATTCTTGAAAGTTTCGTTATGGTGGGCGGGATCATGCAAGGCTTCGACCAATGCCTTTTTGATAGTGCCCCGGGGATAAGGAAGTTTGGTTTCGGGAAGTAAGACCCCCAAACGGCATTCCACCGCCACGACTTCTCCGTAAGTCGAAACGACGTCGCGCCAATGAGCCATCTCAGCCGTTTTCGCCGCGGGCCGGGCCTTCTCCGGTTTCGCCGGAAAGGGATTTCAGCCAGTGGCCTTCCTCCATGGCCATTTCGCGCAGCGCGTCTTTGACCGCGTCCTTCACCAGCAAGCGGAACCACAAAGTGAAAAGCGCCACGCCCACGCCCAGCAAAAAAACTTGCCAGGACTTCTTGAGCCAGAGCGGTGCTTGGGGCAGCCAGCCGATCTTGAAATAAATGAAGAAACTGACCAGGCCGAGCAAGGCGCCCAGGATCAGGAAAGAAGTCAAGTTGCGGCGGAGGGGGCGCTCCAGCCTGGGCTTCCAGCCGCGCTGGACAGCCAGCACCTTCCAGCCCTTTTCCTCCAAATGGGTGCGGAGGACCTCTTCGTTCGGCGCCTCGAACCAGCCGTAGACGTGGTCTCCTGACGCGTCCACGAACTTGCCTTTAAACTTCATGGCGGCATTCTATCAAATCGCGGGCCCTCCGTCACCGCCGGACAAAAAGCAGGGCGGACCATTTCCGGCCATGCCGCCCGGCTTGAAGCCGCAACTCGGCGCCGGCAAAAGCTGGCGCGAACTCTCTCGATTCTTTCCGGAGCAGGCCGGAGACGACCAGATACCCGCCCCGCTTCACCCAGCCCGCGATCCGGCAACGGTTCTCCAAAAGCACCGACGACAGGAGATTGGCGCAAACCAAATCGAACCTTCGCCCGGGACGGAAGTTTTTCAGGTCGCCGTGAAACAAGCGCTTCGCCCGCACCCCATTCAGACGAAGGTTGTTCCGCGCCGTCGCAAGCGAGGGGCCGTGTTTCTCCACCGCCTGAATGTGCCGGGCGCCAAGGCGGCCGGCGGCCGCGCTCAGAATGCCGCTGCCGCAGCCGAGATCGAGGAAAGACTCGAAATGTCCCTCAAACCGTTCCATCAGGATCAGAGTGAACCGGGTCGTCTCATGAAAGCCCGTTCCGAAGGCGCCCTCGGGATCCAGATATAACGGAAGGCGCCGGCGCTCCCTGAACCGCTCGCTTTGCCGTTCCGGAACGACGGTGAAACGCCGGCCCACATTCCGGAGGTGGAAATATTTCTGCCAGCGGTCCCTCCAGTCCTGAGGGCCGAGGCGGCGATGGGAAAGTCTCAGTCCCGGAACGGGATGTTTCTCGAAGCTCAGCTGTGTCTTGCGGACAGGCGCGGGCGAGGCCGAGTAAAATGAGATTTTGAGGCGGCCGTTCAAGCCGGAGACGGCAATCTGGCCGGCGGCGATGCGCTGGCGGAGGAAAAACAGTCGGGCTTCCTTTTCGGCCGACGGGGTCTCTTTTCCGGAAAGGGAGACTTCGAAATAAGTGCCGTGAATTCGGCCGCCGCTCAGCGGCCCCATTGCTTGGCTTTGTCTCGCAGGCTCTGAGCGATTTTCACGGTGACGCGGATGCCGTCGTCCCAGGGCCACATCATCGCGAAATGGGGGGCCCCCTCGCGCTCGGCGTAGTACAAAGTCTGGTTGCGGCGGATGCCGCCGTAGGAGGCCGTGTAGCGGAGCGCCTCCTTGGAAGGGTTCTGCCCCGCCGCTTTGAATGGCGGCCCGAAATAACGTTCCAGGATAGGGTTGATTTTTTCCAACTGCTGATGGGAAACGACGACCTCGATCCAATTGGACAGATCGGTGCGTTTTTCTTCCACGTCGGCCTTTTTGACTTGTTCGCGCAGCTCTTCGAAGGTCATGGTTGGATCCGCTCCTTTTCCCGTCGTTCTTCTTTCCATCCGGCCACCCCTCGTTTCATCGCCTCGTAAACGGCCCCTCCGATCAAAGACCCCACCCGAGTATGCTTGCCGGCATACCGTTCGGCCTTTTCACTCCCGGAGCACGGCACCGGAGACGCCAAGACGACGCAATCGGTGCCCGTCCCCGTCGCGACCCCGGAGCTGACCCTGCTGGCGACGAGATCTTCCATCACTGCGGCCGTCCGGGCCTCGACGGCGATGGAGAGGGCTTCCATCATCGCTTCTTCGGTCAGAACTCGAGAAACATGACACAAAACATTGATGGTCCCGCAGGCGATGCCTTCGCCGGCCGGATCCCCGACGCGCAAGGCGTTGCTCAATCCCACCGTGGCGGTCGCCGAGACGAAGACGGCCCCGTCTTTCTTTTCCACGTAAGAATAAGGGTCGAGGCGCCGGCTGGTCATCAAGCCGACGGCTCCCGCCAGACCTTCTGTCCGCAGGCGCTCTTCCAGAAACTCCGCCGGATCGATTTCCGGATGTAAATCTCCGGGCCGGACTTCATACCAAGCCACGGCCTCGGCCCGCACCTTC
>JACQVP010000058.1 GCA_016209715.1 Candidatus Omnitrophota bacterium | reverse complement strand
GGATATAACAAAAGGAGCCGTCGCTGAAGACCGCCGCGTTCAGGGCGGCGAAAAAGTTGTCGCCGTAAGGCACCACCGAGCCGAGGTATTTCTGGATCAAATCGGGGTGGTTTTTCACCGCCTCGGAAAAAGAGCAGAAGATGATGCCGGACTCTTTCAATTTTTCTTTGAACGTCGTCGCCACCGAGACGCTGTCGAAGACCGCGTCGACCGCCACGCCCGCGAGGCGCTTCTGCTCCTCGAGCGGGATGCCCAGCTTTTCGAAAGTCTCGAGGATCTCCTTGTCGACCTCATCCAGGCTGTTCAGCTTTTTTTTGGGCTTGGGCGCGGAATAATAAACGATGTCCTGATAGTCGATCGGGGGGTAATGGACGTGGGGCCACACCGGTTCCTTCATCGTGATCCAGCGGCGGTAGGCCTTGAGGCGCCAGTCCAGCATGAATTCCGGCTCGCCCTTTTTCAGCGAAATCGTGCGGATGATGTCCTCATTGAGGCCTTTCGGGATGACGTCGGCCTCGATGTCGGTATAAAAACCGTATTTGTATTCCTGATTCACCAGCTGCTTGGGGTCCGTCATGACGCCTCTCCCAGCGGTTCGGCAAGGGCCTGCATCACGGAGGCGGTTTCCTCTTTCATTTTGCGAAGCCGCTCCTCCTCCTGGACGATCATCTCCAGGTTGACGGATTGATAATATTCGTCCAGCAGCCTTTTGGTCTTGGCCCAAACCGGCCGGACGGCGCACAAAGTGAGATGAGTGCAGACGATTTCCTTGCGGATCTCCGGTTCGCAGAAAATGTCAAAAGTGCCGCCTTCCAGCGCTTCAATCACCTGCTTCAGCGTGATCTGGGAAGCCGGCCGGGCCAGAGAATATCCCCCGTTCCGTCCCGGATGCGCGGTGACGATATCCGCCTGTTTCAAGGCGTGGAAGATCTTTTGGAGATAGGTGATGGACATTTTCTCGTGCTTGACCAGATCGGCAATGGTGATGACTTTGCCGGGCGCTTGTTTGGCCATATACACGAGACAAACCACCCCGTATTCGGTTTTAGTCGTAAATCGCATGTTTGACCTTTCCCTTAAAAGTCTACTAAACAGGACTATAATTGTCCACTTTAATTTTTTAAGTATAACTTGTTATATTTAAATAGCTTATATAAATCTTGACCGTGGCATAGTGCTTGGCTATACTTCGCCATGCTTTGCAGCCTAAGAGAAAAAAGCTTTTTCGGCACTCTCGAAGGTTTTCTGACCGGCTGTCTCTATCTTCCTCTTCTGGTTTCCTATTTGCCGGTGGGTTTCAAAATGTCCCTGGTGAACTTCACTTATGGGGCCCGGGGGCTCGATCCCGCTGCCAAGGCCCAGGCCCCCCTGCTGTTTGTGGCCATGCTGGCCGCGGCTTATCTTTTTGAAGCTCTGGTCCGTGGCGGCCTCCTCCGCTTTCTGGCCGCCCGATGGAACTGGCGGCGCGCCTTTTGGGGACATCTGGTGGTTCTGAACCTCGTGGCCGTACCCCTGATGTGGCGCTGGGCCATGCGCATGGAGGAAATGGGCTGGGGGCGTTTTTTCCTCGCGGAAAATTTGTATCAGGCCGTTTGGGCGCTTCTTTTTCTCCGCACCGGCAGTCTCGCCGCCCCGGCCCTTTTTCACGGAGCGTTTGATTTCTTCCGCTGGGTGATCATCAACGATGTGGCCGGGCCTTTCGAAACGCTGTATTTTTATTCCGCCGCGTCCGATGATTTTTACTGGCTGATCGTCGCCGGGGCCTCGGTGGCTTTGGCGGTTCAGATCGTGATCCTGCGTTGTTTCGGGTTGAGGGTGGGGGCGCGCGATGGCGCTTGATTTCGAAAAAAGGTGTCTGATTTTCGGCCGGTGGCTTTATTTCTTCGCCGCCTACACGGTGACGATCAAATATCTCCTTCCGGTGCTTTGGGCCGCGAGCAAGGGAATGCCGCTGACCACCTATGTGTACTTTTGGGACGCGTGGTGGATCGCGCATTTGGCGGTGGGAGCGGGACTCATCCGGAGGAAGAAGGGAATTTGGTTCTGGGCCTTTCTTTTGACCGCCGCGGAAATTATAATAATCGTGGTGAAGTTCGTGTTCTACCTGCAGGGGCCCGAACTCACGTTTTGGCATCTGAACTGGTTCGTCAACAAGAGCTTTCTCCTGGCTTATTTCACGGTGCTCGGCCTATGGCTGATGAGAAAAGAAACCCGCGACAACCTGTGAACGGACGAAGGGCCTTCCTCAAGAAATCGGCGGCCGCTCTGGCCGGCGCCTATCTCGGATTTTACGTGCCGCGGTTCGTGCGCATGGGCCCTCAGGCCGGGCCCGGCGCGGACATGCAATACCGCGTCCTGGGCCGGACGGGCCTGAAAGTCTCCGAGATCGGGTTTGGGGGATATCCCATTTCCGATCCGAACGTGATCGATTACGCCCTGGACAAGGGGATCAATTACATCGACACTTCCGATTGCTACCGGGACGGGGCGAGCGAAGAGACCATCGGCAAAGTGATGGCGCGCCGGCGAAAAGACGCGGTGCTCACCACCAAATTCGACGCGTTCTCCCACACCACGAGGGAGGAGATGCTGGGCTGGATCGACGCTTCCTTGAAGCGGATGCAGACCGACTACATCGATTGTGTCCTCGTCCATCAGATCGGCCGCAATTCCGGCGGCGAGTCCGTCGAGCGGTTGCAGAATCCGGCTCTCTTCGAGGCCTTCGCGACCGCCAAGAAACAGGGAAAAGTCGGATATCTGGGGTGCAGCGGCCATGATCCGGACCTGATGGAAGTGATGAATTACGCCGTGGGCGTGCCGGAGATCTCGCTCATCCTGTGCCGCTACAATTTCCGAGAGTATCCGGCCGAGGCCGATCTTTTCCGGAAAGCGAAAGAGAAAGGGATCGCGACGATCGCCATGAAGACCCTCGCGGGCGCCCGCGAAGCGGACTTGTCTCGGTACCGTGACGGCGGCGCCACTTACAAACAGGCCGCGCTCAAGTGGGTGTTGTCGAATCCCGACCTTTCGAATCTCATCATCAGCATCTCATCCCGCGACCAGGTCGACGAATACGTCCTCGCCTCCGGCCGCCGTATGAACGAAGCGGAGGAAGGGACCCTCTCTGCGGCGCTGTTTTAGAGCGTTTTCTTCAGGCCCCGCCGATACGGCCGATAAAGGAATGATGAACCGAACGCTCAAAGCAGCCGGAATCGCTTGTCTCACCATGGCCTGCCTCGCCTCTTCGGCTGAGGTCCTGCGGGCCGAAAGCGACACCAACCGCTTCATGCGCGGTTTCATGAACACCACCACCGGGGCCCTCGAAATCCCCTTCCAGACGGTCAATTCCACTCTCACCAAGCCCTTTCCTTTCGGCGTCGTGGACGGCGTCGTTCGCGGCACCGTTTATTCCATGACCAAAATATTCGGCGGGCTTTTCGACATGGGCGCGGCGGCCGCGCCTTACGCCAAGTACGCGCTGTTCATTTAAGAGCCGCGGGGAACGGGCAATTTTTTCCGGCGGCGATTGAAATGCCCCGCCGATTTGATTAAAATGCCCCCAAAAAAGGAGGTTTCCCGATGGGTGAGTTCGTCAAAGTGCTGAAAAAGTCCGACCTTCCCGAAAATTCGTGCAAGCAGACCGAAATCGGCGGCAAGGGGCTCGCCGTGATGGTTTGCAATATCAAAGGCGCTTATCACGCCATGGACGCGACGTGCCCGCACATGGGCGGCCCGCTCGGCGAAGGCGATCTCGACGGAAATGTCGTCGCCTGCCCCTGGCACGGCTGGACCTTTGACGTGATGACGGGCAACTGCCTCATCCGACCGGGCGTGAAGCAGTCGGTTTATGCCGTGAAGACCGAAGGCGACGATATTCTCGTAAGCCTTTGATCCATCGGCCCAGTATTAACTTGCATTTTATTTAGTATTCCTCTATATTAAGCCGTTCCTTTCGTCATCCAGTCAATCCTTTATCGCATCTCTAAGCACAGTTACACATTGCACTTATGAAGCAGATCAAAATTGGCTTATTGGGACTGGGCCAAATAGGGAGTGGTGTTTATCAGCTTCTGACGCGCAAGAAGTCCCTCCTGCAAAAAAAAGCCGGCGTTTCATTCGAAATCCAAAAGATCGCGGTCAAGAATCCCCGTAAATCCAGAAAAATTTCCGTGAGGCGGGATCTGATCACGACCGAATCCTTCAAAGTCGCCCGCAACGGCAATGTGGATTGCGTGGTCGAGCTCGTCGGCGGCATCCGTCCCGCGAAGGACCTGATCCTTCAGGCCCTGCGCAGCGGCAAAGACGTCGTGACCGCGAACAAGGCGCTGCTGGCCGAGCATGGGAAGGAAATCTTCAGGACGGCGGCCCAAAAGGGACGCCGGGTTTTTTTCGAGGCCAGCGTGGGCGGCGGGATCCCCGTGATCAAGGCCCTCCGCGAGGGCTTGATCGGAAACGAAATCCAAAGCGTGTTGGCCATTATCAACGGGACCACGAATTATATTTTGACGCGCATGACGCAGGACCGGCTGGATTTCAAACAGGCCTTGGCGCTGGCCCAGAGCGAAGGGTATGCGGAACGCGACCCGCGCCTCGACATTGACGGCATCGATTCGGGGCACAAGCTGGCCATCCTGGCTTCGCTGGCGTTCGACCAGCCGGTTTCCTTCCGTGACCTTTCCTGTGAAGGCATCAGCCGCATCGAGCACCGCGACATCGAATTCGCCGGCGAATTCGGTTACGTGGTGAAACTCCTGGCGCTGGCAAAAAAAGTGCCCGCGGGCATCGAGGCCCGGGTGCAGCCGACGCTGCTCGCGAAAGACCACATCCTGGCGAAGGTGGACGGGGCTTACAACGCCATCCTGTTTCGAGGCGACGAAGTCGGGGAAATGCTTCTTTACGGAAAGGGGGCGGGGAGCCGGCCGACCGCGAGCGCGGTGGTGAGCGACCTGGTTGATCTCGCCCTGGACCGGGAGGACAAAAAGAAAAATCCGTGGCTTTCCAAGGGCAAGGCCCGGGTCCGCCGCGGCTCCTCTTTGCCGTCGCGGTACTACTTAAGGTTTTCCGTGATTGACAAGCCGGGGGTGCTGGCAAAAATATCGGGGGTGCTGGGCCGCCACCGGGTGAGCATCTCGGGCATGATTCAAACCGAACGGAAGGTGGGAAATGTCGTGCCGCTTATCATGATCACGCATCACGCGGGCGAAAGCGCCGTCCGGGCCGCGCAACAGGAGATCAACCGTCTCCGGGTCATCAGCGGCAAGCCGCAAGTCATCCGGATCGAGGATTGAAAATGAAGATCAGCCGGAAAATTTTGAACAGACGCATCGGGATCGTCGAGCGCTACCAGGAATATCTGCCGGTCACGGACAAGACGCCGATCGTTTCCTTGAATGAGGGCAACACGCCGCTCATTTTGAGCGAGGCCCTCCCGGCTTATCTGAAACTGAACGTGCGCATTTATTACAAATTCGAGGGGCTCAATCCCACCGGGTCGTTCAAGGACCGCGGGATGACGCTCGCCGTTTCCAAGGCGCTGGAAGAGGGCGGGCACGCCATCATGTGCGCGTCCACCGGGAACACCTCGGCCTCGGCGGCCGCGTACGCCTCGCGCTGCGGCATGAAATGCTACGTGATCGTTCCGGATGGCCAGATCGCCAAGGGCAAGCTCCTGCAGGCCTTCCGATACGGCGCGAAAGTGATCGCCATCCGCGGCAATTTCGACGACGCGCTCAAACTGGTGCAGAAGATCACCCAGGAATATCCCATCAAGCTCGTCAATTCCGTCAACCCCTTCCGCATCGAGGGACAAAAGACGGGGAGCTTTGAGATCATCGACGAGCTGGGCGACGCGCCCGAATACCACGCCATCCCGGTCGGAAACGCCGGGAACATCACCGCCTACTGGAAAGGGTACAAGGAGTACCTCCAATTGGGAAAATCCGAAATCCTGCCCAAGATGCTGGGATTCCAGGCCGAGGGCTCCGCGCCCATCGTGCGCGGCGAGCCGGTCGCGAATCCCAAGACCATCGCCTCGGCCATCAAGATCGGGAATCCGGCCAGCTGGAAGGGTGCGCTCAGCGCGCGCGACGAATCCGGCGGCCTGATCGATTCGGTGACGGATGAAGAGATCACGTGGGCCTACCGGTTCATCGCGGAAAAGGACGGCGTGTTCTCCGAGCCGGCTTCCGCGGCCGCGGTGGCCGGCGTGATCAAGCTGGCGCGGCAGGGCTATTTTCAGGAGGGGACGCGTATCGCCGTGACCCTCACCGGGTCGGGACTCAAGGACCCGGATTTTGCTCTCAGTTTCGACGACCGGATGGAAAGCATCGAGCCGGACGCGGACAAAATCGTCAAATTGATCGGAGTGTGAGACCATGAAATACATCATTCTCGTGCCGGACGGCGTCGCGGACCACGCCTATGAAGAGCTGGGAGGCAAGACCCCCCTCGAGGCCAGCCGGACGCCCAACCTGACTTTTTTCGCCCGCTCCGGCTGCGTGGGCCTGGTGAAGACCATTCCCGACCACATGGAACCGGGCTCGGACATCGGGAATCTTTCGATCCTCGGTTATAACCCCAAAGAGCTCTACACCGGCCGCGCGCCCATCGAG
>JACQVP010000059.1 GCA_016209715.1 Candidatus Omnitrophota bacterium | reverse complement strand
TCGGCACGGACGGGACAAGCGAGCTTCCCGCCGTGACTTTTTCCTATCAGGACAAACCGCTCGGGTTCAATGCGCTGGCTGACGCGCCCGGCATCCGGCGGCCCGCAGGCGGCAGCGCGGATTATGATTTCCTGCGCGCCGTGAACCAGGCCGGCGACACGCTGGTGGATTTCTTCGACATCAACGGCGACGGGAAAAATGACCGCGTCATGGCGGCGGCTGGAAACGCGGCGTGGAGCGTCCAATTGAATGAGGGGGCCTCTTTCGGAGTCCCGCAGGATTTTGGGCCGCTCAACAAGCCTTCCTCTTCCCAGATTTACGATTGGATTTCGAAGAACGAGCAGGACTCCGGCTCCGGCTGGCGCCAAGCGACCGACATGCTCGACATCAACGGCGACGGGCGTCCGGACCGCATCATCGCCGAAGCCGGAAACGCGTCATGGCAAGTTCAGCTCAACACCGGAACCGGTTTCGCGGCTGAGCTTAGTACCTGGGGACCTATCCAGAGAAGCGCGGATGCCGCTTCCCGGGACTACATCCGATACTCCACCCAGGCGGGGGAAACGGCCGTGGAATTCGCGGATTTGAACGGGGACGGGCTCCCCGACCGTGTCCAGGCCAACGATTCCAACCTCAGTTGGAAAGTTCAGTGGAACACCGGAAGCGGATTCAGCGCCCTGCAGGATTTCGGCCCCATCGAAAGGATGACGAATTTCTGGCGCCGGGACTACGTGCGCTATCTCACGGACGGGCGGGAGACGAAAGTCGACCTCGCGGACTTGAACGGCGACGGGCTTCCGGACCGCGTCCAATCGGAGGACGGAAACCTTTATTGGAAAGTGCAGTGGAACACGGGGAAGGGCTTCACCGCCATGGAGGATTTTGGCCCCATCCGCGTGATGGACGCCGCGCCCCGCCGGGACCAAATCCGCCATTTCAGCGACGCGGGAGAGCAGAGGACGGACCTTTTCGATCTCAACGGCGACGGGCTTCCGGACCGCGTCCAATCCTCTGATTTCAACACGGTCTGGAAGGTGCAATACAACACGGGAAAAGGATTCTCCGAACTCCGGGACTGGGGGCCGGTCGAGATCATGATTTCATCCCATCGATACGGTTTCACGCGCTGGACGGATTTGTCCGGGCAGATTGCCGTCGACATGGCGGACCTCGACGGGGACGGCCTTGCGGACCGCATTCAATCCGCCGCCGGGAACGCCGCCTGGAAGGTCCAGGCGAGCCGGGGGCCTTATCCGGACTTGCTCCAGGAAATCCACAACGGGCGAGGGGGCAAAACGACCGTGACGTTTACGCCGTCAACTTCGTTCGACAATCGCGACACGGAGGGGAAGGAAAAGCTGCCGTTTCCCGTTCAGGTGGTGACTCAAGTGGCTCAGGAAGACGGGCGGGGCAATTCAGTGGCGACGGTCTATTCCTATAAGGGCGGCCTTTACGATGGCACGGAGCGTGAATTCCGCGGTTTCCGGGAAGTGACGGTCACCGACGCGGGCGGGACGAAGACGATTCACATGTTCGGTCAGGACGGGCATCAAAAAGGGAAATTACTCGCGAAGGAAGTGCGCGATGCGGCGGGCAACTTGTTCAGCAAGGAAGAGACGGTGTGGGAGGACGCGCATCCGTGGGGAGAGTCCGTCGACGTGCATTTCGTACGGGTCCTGCAGGTGGACGCTTTCCTCTACGATGGCGATGAAAGCTACAAGCAAACCCGGCAAAGCTTCACCTATGACGGTTTCGGAAATCTGGCCGCGACGACGGAGGAAGGAGACGTTTCGGTAACGGGTGATGAACGGAAGACGGTCAATCAGTACGCGTATGGCATGAGCGCGCCGGGCGCAGGGGCGGGAACTTACATCGTGAATACGCTGAAAAAAACAATGGTTTACCGGGGAACGGCTGGAGGGGAAGCAGACAAGATGGCCGAGCGTTCTTTCTATTATGACGGCGCCGGCAGCTTGGACACCGCCCCGGTGAAAGGGCTTCTCACGCGGGAAGAAGAATGGCTGGCCGGCGGCGAAAATCCCGCCACCGAAATGGCCTACGACGGCTATGGCAATATCGTGACCATCGCCGACGCGCGCGGGTTTCAGACGTCGAACGAGTACGAGCCGGTCTATCATCTGTTTCTCATCAAGATCACCAATGCCTTGGGGCAGACCCGGGGATTTTCTTATGATGCGCAATTGGCTCAAATCACGACGTCCACGGACCAAAACGGGCAGGTGACCGAAACGGTGTATGACGCTCTGGGGCGGGTGGCCAAAGTGATCGCTCCTTTGGATTCGGCGGCGGAGCCGACGCAGGAATTTGTTTACGAATTCCCGGCCCCGGATTGCGCGCCGAATTGCGTGACGAAGGCGACCGCTAAAGTAAAATCGTCCGCGCCCGGCGAGCCCTTCGCCCAGCTCACGACTCACTCCTTTTCCGACGGCCTGGGCCGCGAAATCCAGCGGCGCGCGCCCGCCGAAAACGCGAACACGCAAATCGTCTCGGGGAATGTGGCTTTTGACAGCCACGGGCGGGTCGACAAACAATACGTGCCTTATTTCGAGGCGGCCTCATCGTCCTACGTTCCCGTGCCGCCATCCACTCTGAATGCCGTGTTCACCTATGACGCCGTGGGTCGCCGCGTGCGGACCGATTACCCGGACGGCACGCATTCTGAAATTGCGTTCGATGATTTTGCCAAAACCGCCACGGACCCCCGGGGAAAACAAATCCGTTACACCAATGACGCCTACGGCAGGCTCGCGCGCGTGGAGGAATTCAACGCGGGAAGTATTTTCGTGACGTCCTATGAATATAACTCGCTCAACAGTCTCGTCAAGACCACGGACAACGCGGGCAACGTCACCGTGATTACCTACGACAGCTTGTCGCGGAAAACCGGCATGACGGACCCGGACATGGGGGCCTGGGCCTACTCCTACGACGCCAATGACAATTTGGTCTCGCAGACGGACGCCAAGGGAAAGACGCTCCGTTTCGGCTACGACGCCTTGAACCGGGTGACTTTGAAGGACCTTCCCGCCGGAGAAACGGACGTCATTTACAGTTATGATGCCGCCCCGTCCGGCTTCGCGGGACAGGCGGGACATTGGGCCGGCCGGCTCTCGAAAGTGACCGACGGTTCCGGGACGCACGAATTCAAATATGACGCGCTGGGCCGGGTCACGGAAGACAAGAAAACCGTGGACGGGATTTCCTATGCCTTTTCCCGCGCGTACGATTCCATGGGCCGCGTCCGGACGCTCTCCTATCCGGACGGAGAAATCGTGACCTATTCCTACAATGGCTTCGGGGATGTCGAGACCATCAGCGGAGTCAAGAATTCGGCCGCGACCGATTACGTGAAGGATGTGGACTACAACGCCGCGGGGCAGATCACCTTCATCAAATACGGAAACGGCGTCACCTCCGACTACGCCTATGACGCGGCCACCTTGCGGCTGAGGAATATTCAGACCAAAAAGCCGGATGGCGTGAGCAAATTGCAGGATCTGTCCTATGCGTTCGATCCGGCCGGCAACGTGACCCAAATCCAGGACACCGTGAACGCCATGTCGCAATCTTTCGTTTATGATGACCTGAACCGGCTGATTCAGGCGACCGGCTCGGCTTACGGGACTCAGACGTTTCAATACGACTCCATCGGCAACATGACCAAGAAAGCCGAGTTCAACATGACCTACGGCGAAGGCGGCGCCGGCCCTCACGCGGTGACATCGCTTTCCGGGAACGATCTTCCGAGTTATTGCCGGGACAATCAGGGCGCCTGTGCCTTCAGCTATGACGCGAACGGCAACATGGTCCGGCGCGCGGCCGACGTGCTGGAATATGATTCCGAGAACCGCTTAAAGGAAGTGAAAACCTATGAAGCGGCCGAAGAGACGCAAAATTACGTTCTCGCGGAAGGCTGGAACCTCGTTTCTTTTACTTATCTGCCGGAGGACAAGTCCATTTCCAGTGTGCTCGGCTCGCTCTCGTTTGGAACGGATTACGATCAAATCTCCTATTGGGACCCGGCCGCGGGGGGCTGGAAGCATTTCGTCAACGATCCGGACTTTGACGATTTTGCCGGGTTCGAATACGGGAAATCCTATGAAATTTACGTCAAAAAGGAAGGCGGGGTCACGTTTTCGGTGACCGGCAAATCCCCGGCCGTCCAGATCTCGACGGAACTTCGCGCGGGAGAGAATTTCATCGGCCCCGCCGTCAAGCAGGCCACGCCGGTGGCAGAGGTCATGGCCGGCCTCACTTACGGCACGGACTATTCGGATGTCAAACGCTGGAATGCGGCGACACAGTCGTTCGAGCTGTATTCGCAGGGGGCGTTTTCCAGCTTTGAGCCGGGAAAGGGATACGTGGTCGTCGGGCTCCGGGCGGCGGCATTTTTATACGGGAAGACGGAGACGGTCACGAGTTTTGTTTACGACGCTACCGGTTCGCGGGTCAAGAAAACGGC
>JACQVP010000057.1 GCA_016209715.1 Candidatus Omnitrophota bacterium | reverse complement strand
GGTCCGGGACTTCTTTCAGGAGGATGCGGGCGCCCTTCTTCTGCTTTTTGAACTTGTCGACGAACGGCTTGATGTTGTCGCCGAAAATATTGTCCCCCAGGATCACCGCGATCTTGGAACGGTCGGCGAAATTCTCCGCCAGGCGCAGGGCGTCCGCGATGCCGCCTTCCCCTTCCTGGTAGGTGTAATGGATGTCCTTGAGACCGAAGGCGTGGCCGTTGCCGAGCAGGCGCAGAAAATCGCCGGCCGAGTTCCCGCCGGTCACGATCAGGATGTCCTTGATCCCGCCCTGGATCAATTTCTCGACCGGGTAGTAGATCATGGGCTTGTTGTAAACCGGCAGAAGGTGCTTGTTGGTCACCTTCGTGAGGGGATGCAGACGGGTGCCGAGCCCCCCGGCCAGGATGACCCCCTTCACTTGGTCCGCCACGTCAACCTTCCTCCCTTCTCATCACCGCACCGCCGGCCGTCCGATGGACACGTATTCGAATCCCAACTCGCCCAGGGCCTTCGGATCATACATGTTCCGGCCGTCGAAGATAAGCGGCCGCTTCATCAGGCGCTTCACGCGCGCCAAATCGATTTCGCGAAACTCCTTCCACTCCGTCAGGCACAAGAGCGCGTCGGCGGAACGGGCTGTTTCGTAGGGATTCCTCGCAAAACGGATATCGCGCAGGACCGTCTTGGCCACCGGCATCGCCTCCGGATCGAAGGCGTGGATATCGGCGCCGTCGTTTCTGAGCGAGCGGATGATGTCGATCGCCGGCGCGAAGCGCATGTCGTCGGTGTCCGGCTTGAACGACAGCCCGAGCACGCCGATTTTTTTTCCGTTGAGGTTCCAGAGGGTGTCTTTCACCAGCCGGATGAAATGCTTCTTCTGCCCCTCGTTGATGTTGATCACTTCCTTCAGCATGCCGAAATCGGCGCCGGCCTTCTCCCCGATGTGGATGAACGCCGCCAGGTCCTTGGGAAAGCAGAATCCGCCGAAGCCGATCCCCGCGGAAAGGAAGCTGGGGCCGATGCGGCGGTCATACCCCATGCCCTCCGACACCTTGAGGATGTCGGCCCCTACCCTCTCGCACAGGCGCGAGACCATGTTGATGAAAGAAATCTTCGCCGAAAGAAACGAATTGGACGCGTGCTTGATGATCTCCGCGCTGTTGACGTCGGTCACCACGATCGGCGCGTCTATGGATTCGTAAATGCTACTCAAGATCTTTTCCGAGAGCTTGATCTCCACCCCGACCACGATCCGGTCCGGTTTCATGAAATCCTGCACGGCGGCGCCCTCGCGGAGGAATTCCGGGTTCGAGGCCACGTCAAAGTCCGCTTTCCTGGACTTCGGCAGGTTGATCTGCATGGTGCGCTTGATCCAGTTGCCGGTCTCCACCGGGACGGTGCTTTTCTCCACCACCAGCCGGTAGCCGGTGAGGGAGCGCGCGATCTGGGTGACCACGCTCTCGACGGACGAAAGGTCCGCCTCGCCGGACTCCTTGGTCGGCGTCCCGACGGAGATAAAAATGACTTCCGAGCGCTTCACGGCCGTGGCGATGGAGGTCGTGAAGGAAAGCCGCTTTTTGGCCGCGTTCTTGACGACGAGGTCCAGCAGGCCGGGTTCGAAGAAAGGGATCTTGCCGCTCTTGAGGGTCTGTATCTTCTTGGCGTCGCTGTCCGCGCAGATCACCTTGTGCCCGAGATCCGCGAAACAGGCCCCCGTCACCAGGCCGACGTGGCCCGAACCAATCACCGCGATATTCATATCAGAATGCTCCGTAGTAATCGGAGGGGAAAGATTCCTCCGCGTTAGAACCGCCGTAGTAACGGCCGATACGAGGGTGAATGATCGAGGACCGGTTGCCAACCGCAAGATTCACGCCGGGGAAAGACTTCATGGTGAATTCCACAAAGGCCTCCTTGTTCGTGCCTTCGCTGCCGCGCAAATCGGAATCGCGCACGTTCACGCCGAACGAAAGAAGAAAATCGTGCAAGTCTCGCGTGGCGCGGACCTCCCACTCCTGAGCCGTCCCAGTGACGAACTCCTCCCTCAAATATCCGCCGATTTTCCACCTTTCGTTCAATTTGACAATCAGGTCTAACCCGACAAGGTTGCTTTTCTCGCTGCCGGGGATCGAAGGGTCCCGGTTCAGGAACCCGTGCGACAGGATGATGCGGATTTTGTCGCCCAGGGGCTCGAACACGAAATCGACGAGCGATTCGCGGATGTCCTGGAGCGGGAAATCGAAAATGGTCTCGGACTCGATCAGGAGCCAGTCGTAAGGGCGCAGTTCGACCTGATGCCCCCAGTCCGTGGCGCTCGATCCGCCCTGCCGTCCGCCGTTCAGCTCGTAATTGATGTACGTGTTATAGCTCACGATGTCCACCCGCTGCTCGACGCCGTCGCGCTTTCGTTTCGTCTGGAGACGGTTGTCGAGCGCGAGCGTGAAGACGTCCTGCTTGTGAAGGGCGTCGAACTCGTCCATTTGATAAATTTCTCCCGGCGGCGCCGTGTCCACCCGCACCGCGTTGTGGCGGAAGATGGGCTCCATGATGTGGCGGAGCTGGTTGATGTCGAGGCCCAGAAAATTCGTCGAAACGTCGAAGGGCCTCTGAAAGCGGGTCCGGGTCTCAAACCCATAGCCGAGCAGCGTGCGGGAAAGGTTGTCTTCCTCGAAGCGGTTTTGGCTGTAAAAGGCCTGCCGCCCGTTGATGAAGGGCGTGACCTTCACGCGCGAGTCGAGGATGCGGAAAGGCCGCTGGATTTCGTGAAAAGTCTCCGCCCGGACCACGTCCTCGTCATATCCGCTGCGGGCGATTTTTTTGTTGAAGTTGGTGAACTGGGTCTCGTGCTTGTAAAGGAAACGGGTGTCGAACAGCGGCTGGTTTTTCCAGGTGAAATTCAGGCGCGGCAGCTTCTCGATCTCGGAGAAAAATTTATTGGTGCGCTTGGCGACTTCGGTGAACATCCCGTAGTCGTCCCGGGTGCGGGTCAACACGACCTGCGAGCGGGGACGGGCTTCCTTGCGCTCCTCGCGCTGGAAAAACTCCTGGATCAAAAATTCGTCCGAAAGTTCGTGCCAGTTCACGATCAGGTTCGTCCTCGGCTCGAAATCGGTGCGGTGCCTCACCGTCATGCGGTAACGGGTGTCTTCCCGGCGGTCGGTGAATGGATTGCTTTCGGTGCTGGCCGGGTCCGGCGAGGAGACGGGCGTGGGCGCCCGTTTGTCGTCGGCGAGGTAGGTGATAATTTTACCGCGGCCGAACTTGGCCACGTGATAGCCCACATCGACGCCTCCCGCGATGCCCCGCTTGGTGCGGTAATCGACGTGCCCCTTCAGCTTGACGTTCTTGGTGAGGCTGAAATCCTTCGCGGTCAGGATATAAAATCCGTAATTGTCGGAGTAACCGGTGCGGATCTCGACCGGGGACTGCCGGTCGTCCAGAGGAATGGTGAGATAAGGGACCCAGAAAACTTTGCGGTCCAGAACTTTGAGGGTGGCGTTTTTGAGGACGATTTTGTCGTCCGGATAGACGGTGACTTTTTTCGCCGTCACCTCGTAGTGCGGAAACTCCAAATTGCAGGTGGTGGCGGAGCCGTTCTCGACCCGGATCTCGTCCCTCGAGACCTGCTCCAATTTTTCGCCGTGAGCGTACCAGGGGTATTGGTACCCCGTGGCATCGGGAAGCGTCCCCGTCCGGTTCCGGAAATCGTATTCGGCCTTTTCCGCGCTCAGAGACGAATTGCCGTCAATGATGGTCACGTGGCCTTCGGCGTAGGCCTTCTTGGTCTCGGTGTAGACTTCCGCGCGGTCGGCCTGGAGCTTTACGTCCTTGTACGTGACAACGACGTTTCCCTGCCCGACGATTTTCTTCTTTTCCCGGTCGAACTGAATATTGTCGGCGACGACTTCTACCGGCTGGTCGACTTGGCTCGCCGCCGTTTCATCTTCGGCCCGGACCGGCTGCGGGTGGAAAGAAACAGACAACGCGATCCCCAGAACGAGGGACAGCCGCCAGCTAGTATGGCGTCGTATCATGCGGCACACAAAACGTTTGCGGTTGGGTCGGACATCCGTATCTCCGAATGAAGCCGTATTGTATATAAATACCTATCAAAATACAATTACTTAAATCAAATATCCACCGCAGGATGGCAGCAGCCCGAGAGGGTCATGTCTCGGCACGTTATGACGAAGCGCTGCCCGGTGCCCACAGCGCGAGGAATTAGAGTGAGCCCCTCCGGTGGGAGGGGCGAACGATGACGAGGCATGAGCCCCGAGGGCTGCGCTATTTAAGCTGAGGAGTTTTTTCCCAGTCCTTGAGGAAGCGGGCGAGGCCGATCTCCGTCAGAGGATGCTTGACGAGCGATTCCAGCACTTTGAAAGGCGCGGTGGCCACGTCGGCCCCGATCAGCGCGGCCTCCAGGATGTGGACGGGATGCCGCACGCTGGCCACCAGAATTTCGGTGCGGAAACCGTAATTCGAATAAATGGTCTTGATCTGGCGGATCAAGTCCATGCCCGGCTGGGAGAGATCGTCCAGGCGTCCGATGAACGGACTGACATAGGTCGCGCCGCATTTGGCCGCGAGCAACGCCTGCGTCGGAGAAAAGCAGAGGGTGACGTTGGTTTTGGCGCCGTCGGCGGTGAGCGCCTTGCAGGCCTTCAGCCCTTCGGTGGTCAGCGGAAGTTTCACCACGATATTTTTATGAATGCGGGCCAGGTCGCGCCCTTCCCGAATCATCCCCGCGGCCTCGACGCTCACGACCTCGGCTGAGATGGGGCCGTCCACCACGGAAACGATCTCCTGGAGCAATTCCTTGAAATCCATGTTTTCCTTCGCCACCAGAGAGGGATTGGTCGTCACGCCGTCGATGATTCCCCAGCTGGCGGCGTCGCGGATTTCCTGCAGGCTTGCCGTATCGATAAAAAACTTCATCCTTGCCTCCTTTATGGTTGATCGCCCCGCGTCATGAGACTCGGGGTTGGATCTGTTCAGTGGGTCTCACAAGGGCGGGCGCCCGGAAACGACGACCCGGTTGCGCCCTTCCTCTTTGGCTTGGTACAGGGCTTCATCCGCCTTTTTGAGAAGTTCCAGGATCAAATCCGAGCGGTAAGTATCGCCCGCGCCCCCCTCGACGTCCTCCGGAAACGCGGCCACCCCGATGCTCACGGTCACTTTGGTTTCTTCGTCGTAGGCGCGGAATTTCTTTTTCGCCACGGCGGACCGGATGCGCTCGGCCACCTCGAATCCGCCCTTCTTGTCCGTCTCCGGCAGGACGATGCCGAACTCTTCTCCGCCGTAGCGCCCCACGATGTCCACGCGCCGCACCCCGCCCAGCACGACCTGGGCGACCTCGCGAAGCGTGACGTCTCCGACGAGATGTCCGTGGGTGTCATTATAACTTTTGAAGTGATCGATATCCAGCATTAAGACCGCGAGTTTGAAGCCGTGGCGGATGGAACGCTTGATCTCCTCCTCGAAACGCTCAATGAAATGGCGCCGCACGAAAACGTGGGTGAGCCCGTCCACGATGGACAGTTCCCGCACCGTGTCGTAAAGCTTGATTTTCTTGACGTGCAGCGCCAGCTGCGAAGCCACCACCTGGAATTTCGGCAGGTCGTCTTCGCTTCCTCCCTGCACCAGGAACACCGCGATCACTCGGTCCTGGACCACCAGCGGGAAAATCGCCAGCGGGAAATCGATCGTTTCGTCCGCGAACCAGGAATTGTCCAGCTCCGAGGATTCCCGGAATAGGATGATCTCCTTTTTCTCATAAACCGTCAAAATGGCCTTTTTTTCCAGCGCCGAAAGGTCGGACTTCATCTGAGAGTCCTCGATGCCGCCGCTCTCGAGGATCGTGAAACGGCGCACCACGGACGGCGGGTCCGCCTCTCCGGCGAAGACGAGCAGGATCGCCCGCTTGAAGGCCAGATCGCGGAACACGCGCTCCCGCAACTCCTCCACCAATTGTTCGTAGCCCAGGCAGTCGTTCAGCTCCTTGGCCAGATCGTAGAGGTTGATGATCTCGGCCAGCTGCCGGCTCATGAGGTTGAGCGAACCCTCCTTATCGCCCAATTTCTGCCGGAGCGCGAGCGCCTCGGCGGCGGTGGCCAGTTTTCTTTCGGCGCTCCGGGCCAGGATCGAATCCCACTGGGAAAGATAGAAGATTCCCACCGCCGACAGGACGCAGGTCGTGAGCAGGAACCCGAGCGCCCAGAAGGTCTTGAAGGCGACGGTCTGCCACAGGATGGAAAGCACGCCCAACGTCAGCACTGAAAAAAAACTGAGATAGTCCCGATCCAGGGCGAAAGAGAGGATGAAGATCGACGCCAGGCTGAGGAAAGCGAAATAGGAAACGGGCTCCGAGCCTCCGAAATGGTGCGCCAGAAAGAGGAAGAGCGCGAACGCGCAAAAAGAAACGACCTTTTTCGTCACGACCGCACCCGGTTCCGGCCGCCGCGCTTGGCCTCATAGAGGTTCTGGTCCGCCTTCCGGATGAGTTCTTCGCGCTCCAGCGTGTCGTCCGGCATGGTGCTCACGCCGATGGAGACCGTGAGGCGCAGGATCTCGCGGCGGATGTCGATCTTCTCCGATTCGATCCGTTTCCGCAGCCTCTCCGCCAGTTCCACCGCCATTTCCTTCGAGAAACGCGGCAGCAGGCAGGAGAATTCCTCCCCTCCGTAACGGGCCACGATGCCGTCGTCGCGCACCTCGGAAGCGAAAATTTCGGCGGCCTTGGCCAAGATCAAATCGCCCGCGCCGTGCCCGAACGTGTCGTTGTAGCTCTTGAACCGGTCCAGATCGCACATCAGGACCGAGAGTTTGGACTGCGTCAAGAGGGCGCGCCGGTGCTCTTCCTTGAGGCGCTCCTTGAAATAATGCTGGACGTAAAGCCCGGTCAGAGAATCGCGGATGGCCAGGTCTTCGGTCCTCTGGAAAAGAAGCGCATTCGAGATGGCCGACGAAGCCAGATCGCTGATGAAATCGAGCAGGCGCAAATCGTCAATGCCGAACGTGTCGGGGACCGAGGAGTTGACGCGGAACATGCCGATGACGCGCCCTTCGCTCACGAGCGGGGCGATGATGAGGCTCCGCACGTGGCCCAGGTCCGGGATCTGCTTGGCGTCGAAGAAAATGTCTTTCTGGGTGTCGCTCACGCGGAGGGGCTTGCGGTTCTTGAGCACCCACAGGTCGAAGAAGTCCCCTTTCTTGGCCTTGATCTTTTCCTCGTCCCGCCCGGCATGCGAGGCGACGAGCGAAAGGCTCGCGCCCTCGATTTCCGCCAGATACAGCAAGTAAGTCTCCCCCTTGGGCACGAAATGCCGGGTTTCCTCGATCACGAGGCCGGCGATCTTTTCCAGCAAGAGCGTGGTGGCAAAACGCTCCGAGACTTCGCGCAGGCCGTAATAGGTCGTGTATTTTCCGAGCGAGGCGTCCACTTCGTCTTTGACTTTTCTGAATTTGATTTCGAGCTGGTTTTTCTCGCCCTCGTTGTGCTCCACTTCGACTTCGTTGGCCAGGATCTGGCCCTGGATTTGCTTGTCGTGCCAGTCCAGGAGAAGGAAGAGGCCGGCGTAAAGGACGAAAAAGAGGAAGAAACTGCCGCGGTGCGTCGCCACCAGCGCGAGCGTGGCGATGAACAGCGCCCCCAGCGCGAAAGGGACCGCCGCCTTTTTGCGGAAGGCCGCCCATCCGGCGAGGATCGGGACGTTGAACGAAAACAGCAGGAACGAGAGGTGGACCGCGAGGGGGCCGGGATCAGCTCCCGAACGAAGGCTTCCCAGGGCGAGGATGGAGGCGTGGACGAGGATCAGGAACAGCGCGACGGCCGAAAAAACGACGATTTGTCGTACAGTCTGAAGAGACGGCATCAAGCAATGATGGCTTCGGTCTCGGCGTCAAAAAAATGGGCCTTTGTCATGTCAAATACGATTTGCAAATCCTGGTTTTCCTTCGCCGTGTCGTTGGCGCTCACCCGGGCCACGAAAGAATTCGATCCCGCGGCCATGTGCAGATAGATTTCCGACCCCATCGGCTCGACCACTTCGACGGTGGCCTTGACGGTGTACTCGTCCGAGGCGGCCTGGGCAAAAAGCCGGTCATAAATATTTTCGGGGCGGATGCCGAAAATGACCTTCCTGTTCTCGAATTTGGAGATCCGGTCATAGGCCGACTCCACGATCTTGACGCGGAAACGCGTGTCCTGAAAATAGAAATTGGCGCCGGTCTTGATCACCTTTCCTTCCAGAAAATTCATGGGCGGCGAGCCGATAAAACCGGCCACAAATTTGTTGGTCGGGCGCTGATACAGGCGGATGGGATCGTCCACCTGCTGGATGATGCCGTCTTTCATGACCACGATGCGGTCGCCCATCGTGAGGGCCTCCACCTGGTCGTGCGTCACGTAGACCATGGTGGTCTGGAGGCGGTTGTGGAGCTTCTTGATCTCGGTCCTCATCTGGACGCGGAGCTTCGCGTCGAGGTTGCTCAACGGCTCGTCGAAAAGAAATACCTTGGGCTTCCGGACGATGGCGCGGCCCACCGCCACTCTTTGGCGCTGGCCGCCGGAGAGGGCCTTCGGCTTGCGCTGGAGGAGCGG
This sequence comes from Candidatus Omnitrophota bacterium, assembly GCA_016209715.1. Lineage (GTDB taxonomy): Bacteria > Omnitrophota > Omnitrophia > Omnitrophales > Omnitrophaceae > JACQVP01. The sequence goes on along the minus strand of JACQVP010000057.1, from coordinate 159 downwards.
CGCGATGTCGAGGATCTCGGCCGCCTCGCGCACGCGGCGGTCGATTTCTTTTGCGGGATAATGCCGGAGCTTGAGGCCGAAGGCGAGATTGTTGTAGACGGTCATGTGGGGGTACAGCGCGTAATTCTGGAACACCATCGCGATGTCGCGGTTCTTCGC
>JACQVP010000055.1 GCA_016209715.1 Candidatus Omnitrophota bacterium | reverse complement strand
GGGAAGGGGAGCCGGGTGCGCGGGAACTCGGAGCTTCTGGATCTGCAATGGGCGCCGAGGCTATTTATCGGCAACGCGTTTGCCCGCGTGCCGCTGGAGAGTGCCTGGCACCGCGCTCAGGCCTGCCCGGCCCTCGGCCCGAATGTTTCGATCCTGGACGCGTCCGATCAGGCGAATCACTTGCTGTATCAGGCCGCGGGGGATCACTGCAAGGATTATTTGTTTCTTTATCAACTGCTGGACTTGGCCGCGGTTCTGGAGGCTGGGCATTTGCCCGCGGATGCTTTGGCCGTGGAGGGCGCGCCGCCGTCGAGCCGGAAGGTCCTGGAAGACCTGCGCCGCGCGGTTGACGAGCTCTTCTTTCGTGATGCCGCGCGACGGGAAATGTCCGACCCGACACGCTCGCTTTGCGCCAAATTGCAGAGCGGCCCCGATGCGCCCGAACCGCAGGCCTTTTTTTTCAAGATCGCCGGCCTGCCGTTTTTGTCGCCGGGGGAAAAGTTCTTGATGTATTTAGGCTATTTTATTCCCGATTCTAAGCGCCTCCGGCAAGATTTCGGCGAAGGATGGGCCGGTTTATTGAAAGGCTGGATCCATCACTGGACGCGCTTTATCAAGAGAGCGCTCAAAGTCGCGACCGGCGCTTTCCAATAACACCAGACACCTTTGTGCTTTACCTGCCGGGAAGTTTTTCGGATAATGCGTATGCCGAGAGGGTTGCGGGGTGGTGAGCCGGACTGCACTCCCAATGCTATAACGGAGGGGTGGCTGAGTGGCCGAAAGCGGCGGTCTTGAAAACCGTTGTCCCCTTACGGGGACCGTGGGTTCGAATCCTACCCCCTCCGTCATTTGGAATGTTCCGGGGGCTGCGAAAGGCCTGCCCCCTCCGCCATTTAAGTAGGATCACCTATGGATTCCGCGAACCTCAAAAAGAAGGTGGTTGAGTTCTGGGACGGCAAATCCTGCGGAGAGGCCTATGCGGCGGGCGATTTTCAAAGCCGGGATTATTACGAATCACACAGTGCGGCCCGGTATCAATTAGAAAATTATATTGCGGAATTTGCGCGGTTTGAAGAGGGAAGCGGCAAGGCCGTCCTCGAAATAGGCGTCGGCATGGGGGCGGACCACCGGGAATGGGCGCGCTCCGGGCCGCAGCTGCTTTTGGGAACGGATATCACTCCCCGGGCCGCGCAGCACACCCGGCGCAGATTTGATCTGTCCGGGTTGACTGCCCGCGTGGCCGTTTCCGACGCGGAAGACCTGCCTTTTCGGGACGAGGTCTTTGATTTGGTTTATTCGTGGGGCGTTTTGCACCACACGCCGGACACGCCGAAAGCCATCCGCGAAATATGGAGAGTCTTGAAACCCGGGGGCACGGCACGGGTCATGATTTATCATAAGTTTTCGTTGACCGGGTTTCTGTTGTGGCTGCGATACGGCCTCTTGAGCGGGCGCTTTTTTATCACGCTGGAGGACTTGTATTCCCGCTATTTGGAAAGTCCGGGGACCAAGGCGTATTCGGTTCGGGAGGCGCGGGAGATGTTCGCGCCTTTCCGGGAAGTCAGCGCCCAGACCAGGCTTTCGTTCGGAGATTTGCTGGAAGGGGCTGTCGGGCAAAGACACCGCGGGTTTCTCTTGACCCTGGCCAAAAAAATTTGGCCGCGCTTTCTCCTCAAGATTTTTTTTAGAAAGAACGGCTTGCTTTTATTGATCGAGGCGAAAAAATAACCGTAACCACAACGATTTTCGCGAGGAGAGGTCGCCTAGTTGGCCTAGGGCGGCGGTTTGCTAAACCGCTAGCGCGGGAAACCGTGCTCGGGAGTTCGAATCTCCCCCTCTCCGCCATAACTTTTTAAAATTGGGCCAGGCAATTACCGGAAAGGATCCCGTGTCCCGAAAAGAGTTCAAAATCCTGATCGCTATCAGCGACACCGTTTTCGCCGAAAAGGTGGTCCGGACCCTTTCGAAGACCTACACCATTTACCTCGCCAAGGACCTCAAGGACCTGTCCGCCAAAGTCCACCAGGTCAACTGCGACCTGGTCGTGATCGATTATCATTTCTGCGGCATGAAGGCCGAGGACATCTATCAGGGCATGGAGCTGCTGCACCCCAATTCTTTGTTCATCGTCTACACCCAGAAAGACAAGAAGGACCTGGCGATGAAGCTGTGGAAGCGGCGGGCGTTTGATTACATCACCTACACGCGGGACACGTTCAGCTTCGTCGAAGAGGTGCACAAGTGCGTGCGCTGGACGATACAGAAGACGCAGGTGCGGGACCTGCGCAAAAAAATGGACCAGCTTTCGGAAATGATCCGCGAGCTCGGGCAGAAGATCGAGCAGTCGCTCTGACCGGAGGAGACCGTGGCGAGAAAAGATTTCAAGCTCCTGTTGGCCTGCGAAAACCCCAAATTCCAGCGGGCCGTACTCCGCAACATCTCCAAGATCTATTCGGTTTCCGGCGCCCGGAATGCCAAACAGCTTTTTGAGCGGCTGCGCCACAACGAGTATTCGCTGGTGATCGTGGATTACCGGCTTTCCGGGCTCCGGCCGGAAGAGACGGACCAGAAAATCGCCCGGTTTTGCCCCAACGTCATGTTCGTGGTTTATTCGGCCGCGGAGAGAAAAAGCGCGGCGGAGAAGCTGCACAAGTTCCGGGCCTTGGATTATTTGATCCACACCCCGAAGATCCCCGATTTCGCCGAAAAGATACACAAAGCGGTGCGCTGGACGATCCTCCAGACCGAGGTGCGGTCGTTGAGCTCGAAGATATCGAAAGTGGCGGAGACAATCCGGACCCTGAGCAAACGGATAGAGAAGGTCTTATAGCCGTTCGACCTTGACCCGCCGGATCACGCCATGGCGGGTGTCGGCCAATTTTTTGAAAGCGCCCTTGGAAAGGTCTATGACCCGGCCGGAAAGATTGTGATAGACTCCCCTCCGGCGGTCATACCAGCCGCGGGACGGCCCGAAATCATTGTGTTTGACGACCACGAATTTGCCGTTGTCCAGATTGGTGACGCGGTAGAAATGGCCGAAGTCGCGCCGGCGGAGAGCGCACGTCAGGTCGTTTTCGAAGTAGGGTTCTCCGGACGCGGTCCATACGCCGCTGGTGCCTTCGCGACGGCAGGATTCGGAAGAATACCACGAAGCCTCGCCGTAAAGCGGAAAGCCGGGAACCGAGGCCGGCAGGGTTCCCGGGGAGGGAGCCGCCGCCAGCAAAAGAATCATTGAGAGGAAGAGGAAGAGTTTCCTCATAGTCGCCTCCTCCTCCCTGCCTTAAGGAAAAGCCTACCCGCCGTTGGCGGGGATTGCAAATAGCCGGAGGAAAAAACGCATGGCCCGGAAAAAACAGGTCCGCCAGAAGAAGATCATCGTCATTGACGACGACAAAACGGTCGCGCGGCAGACGGCCCTTTTGCTGGCCGAGCGGGGTTATCTGGCCATCCCGGCCACGAACGCGTTCGAGGGCATGCGCCTGGTGGGGATCGAAGCCCCCGATCTGGTGATCCTGGACCTTCGCATGCCGCGTCTGGACGGATTTGAATTTTTGAAGAGCCTCCGGAGCAGTCCGGCGACGGAGAAACTTCCGGTCATCATCGTCACGGCGTTGTCCGATCCGGAGAGCCGCCTGAAGGCCAAAGACATGGGCGTGGTGCAGTATTTGGTCAAGCCGTGTCCGACCGGCGACTTGCTGCAAGCGGTGAGAAAACTTCTTTGAGCCATCCTCCCGAAGGAAAGCTCGAAAGGACGCTGGGGTTGTTTTCCCTGATCGCCTACGGCGTCGGCGACATCCTGGGGGCCGGGATCTACGGACTGGTCGGGAAAATAGCGGGTGTCGCGGGAAATGCCTGCTGGCTGTCTTTCCTGATCTCGCTGATGGTGGCCTCCCTGACGGGCCTCTCTTACGCTGAACTGGCCAGCCGCTTTCCGCGGGCGGGCGGCGAAACAACCTATTCTTTTGAGGCCTTTCGGCTCCCTCTCCTGTCCCACGCCCTCGGTTTTTTGGTCCTCATGTCGGGCGTCGTGTCCATGGCCGCGGTTTCGCACGCCTTCGGCGGGTATGTGCGCGCCCTTTTCCCGGCCGTGCCCCTGAAGGTGATCGTCCTCGTCTTTTTTTTCGTCTTGGCGGCCATCAGTTTCCGCGGGATGCGCGAATCCTCGCTCACCAACGTCATTTGTACGATCGTCGAACTGACCGGGCTCGCCATCGTCATCGTGGCCGGCCTGGCCCACTTCGGAAAGGTGAATTACCTGGAATTTCCGCCCCAGGCCGAGCTGACCGGACGCTGGGCGGCGGTGTTCCAAGGCGGCGTGCTCGCTTTTTACGCCTTCATCGGCTTCGAGGACATGGTCAAGGCCAGCGAAGAGGCCCACAATCCTTCCCGCGTGATTCCCCGGGCCATTTTGATTTCCCTGGCGATCGTGGGGTTTTTTTATGTGATGACCGCTTTGGCCGCCGTCTCGGTGGTCCCCGCGTCCGAACTCGCGGCGGCGGAGGCCCCCCTGATGCTCGTCGTCGAGCGCGGCCTGCCGCAGATCCCGCGGGGACTGTTTACCCTGATCGCGCTGTTTGCGGTGACCAACACGGCGCTGGTCAATTTCGTGATGGGCGCCCGGTTGCTTTACGGCATGGCCGAAGAAGGGCTCGTCCCCCGCATCCTGGGGAAAATCCATCCGGTCCGCCGGACGCCCCATGTCGCGATCGCGGCGGTCTTTTTCCTGGCCGTGGGCCTTGCGCTCACCGGCACGCTGTCTCGCCTGGCTCAGTCGACCGCGGCGCTCCTGCTCATCGTTTTCTTCGTCGTCAATCTCTCGCTTCTCAGCGTGAAAAGGAAGGCCGCCGCCCCGCCCGGATTTTCAGTCCCCCTGGCCGTTCCTCTCCTGGGGGCCGCCACCACCGTTTTGCTCGCCTGCTACGTCTCGAGACGGGCGCTCGTCACGGTGGCCATCCTGGCCGTCGCGGCCGTGGCCACTTTTTTTACCGCCCGGCTGTTAGAGAAAAATTGATCTTATGACGAGTTGAATTTATAATACCCGCCTCATGGAAAATCATCATCCCGTCATCATCGTCGGTTCGGGCTGCGCGGGTTACACCGCCGCCATCTATGCCGCGCGCGCCAATCTTTCTCCGCTTCTCTTCGAAGGGGTTCAGCCCGGCGGGCAATTGACCATCACCACGGAAGTTGAAAATTATCCGGGCTTTCCGCAGGGGATCCTGGGGCCCGAGTTGATGGAGATGATGAAAAAGCAGGCGGCGCGGTTCGCCACCCGGATCATTTCCGAAAATGTCACCGAGGTGGACTTGTCCAAGCGGCCTTTCCGGGTCAAAGCCGGCGGGACGGATTATTGGGCGGGGGCCTTGATCGTGGCCACCGGGGCCAGCGCCCAGCTCCTGGGGCTGGAATCCGAAAAGAAGCTCATGGGGCACGGCGTCTCGGCCTGCGCGACTTGCGACGGATTTTTCTTTCGCGGCAAGGAAATCGCCATCGTGGGCGGCGGCGACACGGCCATGGAAGAGGCCACGTTTCTCACCAAATTCGCCACCAAGGTGACCGTCATCCACCGGCGGGACAAGCTCCGGGCGTCCAAGATCATGCAGGAGAAGGCCTTCAAGAATCCCAAGATCTCCTTTATTTGGGACTCCGCGGTGGAAGAAATTTTGGGCACGGAAAGCCAGGGGGTGCGCGGGGTCCGGCTGAAAAACCTAAAGACCGGCGAAACCGGCGAATTCGCCTGCCAGGGGCTGTTCGTCGCCATCGGGCACAAGCCCAACACCGAGCTTTTCGCGGGCCGGCTCGAGCTCGACGAGAAGAAATACATTGTCACGCGCCACGGGACGGCCACCAGCGTTCCGGGGGTCTTCGCGGCGGGGGACGTTCAGGACCATGTTTACCGGCAGGCGATCACCGCCGCCGGGACGGGCTGCATGGCCGCGATCGATGCGGAACGTTTTCTGCAGGCCGAAGAGCGCGCGTCTTAGGAATTCGAGACCAAAACCGCCGAGATCCCTCCCTGGCGGGCCACATTCACCACTTTCCGCTTGGAAACTCTCCCCAGAATCGCCAGTCCGTCCGGCGTCGAAATGAAGCCGGAAACCACGTAATAGAGATCGTCCCGGGATCGGCCGTTCGCGGCCGGAACGGGGAAGCGCTTCTGATAAACGGTGCCGTGGGATTGGACCACCCATTCCCCCGGCTTGGACAGGCCTTCTTCCAGCGATTTTTCCCATTCGGCCCGGGTGGCCTTGCGCCCGATGAGGACGCCCTCGCCGCCGAAGAGACGGTTGGGTTTGAGGACGAGGCTTTCCTTGTTCCGGCGGATGAACGGGACCAGGTCGGCCTTCCTCCCGCCCGGGACTTCGGTTTTCACCTCCCGCACGAGGCGCGTCCACAGGACGTGGCGCGCGAAGAGTTTCTTCTCCGCCGCCGTGAAATAACGGGAAAAGACCGGATTGGTGAAAAATTCAAACAGGCTCTTGTGGTCGAATTCGCCGCCCATCGAGGAAACCACCTGGTTGTTGCGGAAGGCCTGATGGAGGCCGCGGAGGTCCGCCCCCTGTTTCTCGAGGGCCAGGAATTCCTGGATGGTCGTGTCCCGGTAAATGAGGTCGACTTTGCGGCCGCGATAAATCACGTCCCGCCCGCTCAATTCGAAGCGCCGGGGATCGGCCACGATGGTCCGTAGGCCGCGCCGCTCGAAGAAACGCTGGATGCGGGGGAATTCGATGAAGTTCTCGAAACAGGAACGGTCGATGGCCAGCGCCACGAGCGGGTCCCTCCTGCCGATGGCCTGGGCGTGCCTTTGCAGGAATTTCATGAGCAACAGCCGGGCGTCGTGGTTCCTCTCGAGATTCAGGCGGGGGTCGAGCCGCGCCAATTCCGGGACGACGGAGGCGAGCATGATTTCTTCGGCCACGGGGCAATACCAGACCCCGCCGATCCCCACGCCGTTATTTTCGAAAAAGAGGAAATCCTCCACCCAATCCTTCCCGTGGAAACTGGTGTTCGCGTCCCAGCGGGAAAAAATCGGATTGGCCCCGCCTCCGACGGCGGAAAGCGTGTCCAGCACCCATTTTTTTTCGTCCTCGTCGAAAGGGAAAATCTCCCGCACCGCCGGGTTTTCCAAATAGGCGCGAGCCGCCTTTTCATAAGCCCGGTTCATGGTCTGGCAGATGCCCCAGAGCCGGTCGCGCTGGGCGGCGGTCAAAAGACGAGGCCGCAGCATCAGCGGAATCAGGCTCGGGCGGCCGTCCTTGTCCTCGTAAATAAATCCTTTGGAGCGGCACAGAGAAGCGATTCTCTTTTGAAGCCGGAGCGCCTGGGCCGGCGGCAGGTCGAGGAAGAGGCGGTGAATGGAGTTCGAAACGCGGTAATCCCAAATTTTTTTCGACATGCCGACGCGCATTTTATCCGAAAACACCGCGCTCCGGAATAGACTTTTTGGCTTCCAAGGTTGAAACATACTTTTTGATGGCGCTATTAAATGATGTGAATTGATATTAAATGATAATTATAAAAACAATCACCTTTCGATTGAATTATCAGTATGTTAGTGTTATCTTTAAAGGACATTCTAAAGCTATGAAAATAAGTATTCCGTCCAGAAGGTCTCCCTTTAAAAAACTCATCGCGCTGATCACGCTGTTTTGTTTCCTGCTTCAGAACACGGCGCTCGCGATGCCGGCCGGGCTCGATCGGCCTTCTTCCGGTCTGTCGTTGCCCCCGATTCAAATTCCCGCCGGCTGGGGATCCGTCCGCGCTTCCTCGGAGAGGCGGGACGGACCGCTCGTGATTCATTTGGAAGACGCTCACGGCGATTACGCGGCGCAAAAAAACATCGGGAGGATCATCCGCCATCTGAGGGATGTTTACGGGGTCCGGCTGGTTCTCGCGGAAGGGGCGCATGTCCGTCTCGAACCCGGCGTGTTCCGTCCTTTCTCAGACCGGGCCTTGAATCTGAAGACCGCGGATGCCTTGATGCGGCGGGGAGAGTTCACGGGGGCCGAGAAATTTCTGCTGGAAGCGGAAGGCGACCCGGTCCGGCGCATGGAGGCCTACGGCATCGAGGACCCGGAGCTTTACCGGCGCGATTTCGAGCTCTTTGTGGGGATCCTGGGCGCCGCGGAAGATTCCGCCGGTTTCGCCGGCCGGATGCAAAGCCGGATCGAGAGCGCCGCGACCCGCGTCCTCTCTCCGGAGTTGCGCGCGTTCTGGCGCGAATGGCAAAAATTTGAGGCGACTCATTCCGGCCCCCTGCGTTTTATCGGGACCCTGCGGGCCGCCGCGCGACGTTCCCTGGGCCTCGATCTCGAAGACCCCGCTCAGCAGAAGAGGTACCCTTCGCTCCTGCGCGTGCTGAAGCTCGGCGAGCTCGAGAAGAAACTCCGGCCCCGGAAAATCGCCGACGAAAGGAAAGCCCTGCTGCGATTCCTGGACGGAAAGATCGAAAAAAGACTGTGGCGCCGCCTGCGGGCGCTGGACGTATCCGGCCTGAAGGATTCCGGCGCGAATCCCCGCTTCTTGTTCGAAAAGATCGCCGAACAGGCCGGAGCCAAGGGCCTCGATTTCCGCCGCTATCCTCATTACGCTGAATTCGCGGCCTACGCGATTTTCCAAGCCGAAATCGAATCACAGGAACTGTTTCTCGAAATACGGGAGCTGTCGGACCGCCTTTTTGAGGCGCTGGCGAAAACGGAGGAGGAGCGGGGCCTGATTGCCCTCGGCAAGGATCTCGCTCTGGTAAAGAAGCTGCTCTCCCTCGAACTTTCCCGGGACGAGCTCCAGGAGGCCGCGGCAAGAAGGCAGGAACTCGCGCCGGGCCGCCTCAAGGAACGCCTCGCGGCCCTCGAGCCGGGGCTTCTGCCGGATTCCGAGCTCGCCGCGGATCCCTTGACCCTCCGGTTTGAAGAGGCCTTCGAGTTTTACCGGCTGGCGGAGGCCCGAGAAAAAAGTTTCGCGGATAAAGCCGCCGCCCTTCTCCATGAAAAGAAGGCCGGCCGGTGCGTCCTCATCACGGGCGGCTATCACACGGAGGGGCTCGGCACCTTACTCAAAGAGCGCGGAATCGCTCACACCATCGTGACCCCGCGTGTCGGCGCTCCGGAGAAAAGCCACGCGCTGTATCTCGAAGCCATGCTCGGAAAATCGCATATCGTGAAGGGGCTGCGGCTCGTCCCCGAAAGGGAAAGGGTGCGGCTCCTGGGATCGCCGGTGGTGGGCCGCGACGCGGCCCTCGATCGCTC
>JACQVP010000054.1 GCA_016209715.1 Candidatus Omnitrophota bacterium | reverse complement strand
TACAATTGGATCGCGGAGCGGGCCTCCCTCGAATATTTCTGGACGGCCAGTCTCATGAAAGAACACCCCGCGACCCAGGCCGGATATGAAGCCTCGGTGGCGATGGGCAAGGGGCTCCAGTCCCTGGCGCGGTATCCGGAGGAGCGGGAAAGAGCGGAACGCATCCGCGGTTTGACGCGCCTGGTCCGGAAGACCCAGCGCATCCTGGTGCGGGTCCGGAGAGCGGGACTGCCGCCCGATTTGGAGCGAGAGATCATCGGCGCTGAAGGGCACCTGACGCAGGCGCTGAAAGCGGTGCGCGCCATGCGGCAAGTGATGGCCTCTTCGCTAGGGAGTTCGGAAGAGCGCGTCGTGCACGGGACCACCTGGGAGATCGCCCGGATCTATCCGCCTGCCGAAAGGGAAACCGCCCTCCGGCGATTGGGAATTCTGGCCATCGCCCCGCGGGTGTCGGCGCCGTCCCTGGCCGGAAGCGACGAATTCGGCGTGGCGGCGGCCGAAACGGACTCGCTCGAGACGGTGGCCCGGATGGAGATTCCGCTCTCCCTCCAGAAAAACCGGATGCTCATCGTGGCCTATGCCGGACCGGCGCGCCCCGGCCGGCTCGAGGCCCTGAACCGGGAATATGAAAGGAAGCTCGAGGGCCGTTTGATCGTCGTGCGGGCGGCGGACTATGCCGCCTTTTTGCGGGATTTGCTGCGGGGCGAAAACGGGATGGACCGGGTCCGGCTGCGCGCCCAGCGCTTTTTCAGGCGGAGCGGCCACCGAGGGATCCTGGCCCAAAAAGAATTTTTGAAATATCTCACGGTCGTGGCGTTCGAGGAAATCGCGGCCTCCTTGGAGGCGCCTTTCGTTCTGCCCTTCTACCGCCGCGAATTCGCCTGGCCCCGCGAGGTGCGCGAGTTTGCGGAAATATTTTACGCCGTGACTTCGAGCGGGCTCTCGGGAGCCCAACTCTTGAAACAGAAGGTGGGGGACTCGCTCGAAATTCATTGGGAAGACCGCGGCCGGGGGGTGGCCTTTCTCGCCTTGAACGCGAAGCTGCTCGGACGCTACCTCGAGCTCCTCGAGGCGGTCCGTAGCGCCGAGGCCGCGTTGGCCGCGGCGGCCTGATCACAATTCGAGCTGTTTAGGAAACCGCGTCAGGTTGCGGCAGCCCGTGTCGGTCACGACCACCAGGTCCTCGAGGCGCACGGCGCCGGCATCCGGATAATAGAGACCCGGTTCATTGGTCACCACGTGCCCGGTCCGGAGGATGTCCTTGACGCCGCCGATCCGGGGCGGTTCGTGCACGTCCAGGCCGAGGCCATGACCCGTCCCGTGGAAAAAACCCTGCATCCGGCCGTCTTTTTCGCCCGTCTGAAACCCCAGCTCCTCGAAACGCTTTAAAATGGCGCGATGGATCTCGCCGCCGTCCGCGCCGTCGCGGATCATCGAAAATCCGATCTCCTGGCCTTCCAGCACCGCGTCATACATTTTTTTAAGCCGGTCGGAGGCCCGTCCGCGCACCACCGTGCGGGTCATGTCGGCGTAGTAATGAGATTTCGTGGAGTGCGGAAAGACGTCGAGAATGATGGATTGATGCGCCAGCAGAGGGCCCGTGCCGGTCTGGTGCGGATCGCATCCCTGAAGGCCGGGGGCGACGATGGTGTGGGCGCCGAGGCAGTCGCGCTTGATCAGCTCGAGGTGGATCAATTTGCGGATGCCTTCGGCCGTGAGCTGGGTCCCTTCGTGATAAAGATGATCGCCGCGGATTTCGGAGCGGCGGAGGACTTCGACGGCTTCCGCGACCGCCTCCTCGGTCGAGCGCTGGGTGTGGGTGATCTCTTCGATTTCCGCCTCGGTTTTGACGGCCCGCTCGGCGAAAAAGGGTTCGGGCTTGGGCTGAAGGCGGAAGCCCTTTTCCCGTATCTTGTCGGCGTATTGGACCGGGAAATTTCCCGGGACTTCGACTTCGTCGACGCCGTGCTCGCGAAGCAAATGGGCCAGCACGTCGGTCATCCCGGGATGTTTCACGCCGGCGGCGCGGAGGGCATCGGTGACCCGGGAGTAGGCGATCACCTCGTCGACCCGGGCCTGGCTCCTGGCGCGGTCCACTTCGAGATCGCTCATCACGACTTTTTTGCGGCCGTCTATTTCCAGAAAGAGAAACGGGTCCGGCACAAAGAAGCGAGTGGCGTAAAGCATGTTGGAGTCGGATTCGGAAGAGGCGATGATGACTTTGGCGGCTTTCGGCATAATGGCTCCATGTTACCTGAAAACCGGAGTTTTTTAAACCCCTCGCAGGAGGCAGACGGATTGGCGCGGCGCGCGCGGAAAAAGTATAATCAACCGCATGAAGACCTTCAAAGAACTGCTCGAGCAAACCAAGAATTCAATCACCGAAGTCAATGTGGACCTGGCCCGCCAGCTCTTTCAGAAAGGGGCCTTGTTTCTAGACGTCCGCGAGCCCGAAGAATACCAGGAAGGCGTGGTCCGGGGGGCCTTGAAGATCCCCCGGGGCCTTCTCGAGCTTCACATAGAAAGGGCGGTCCCGGACCGCGACCGAGAAATCGTGGTGTATTGCGCCGGCGGCACCCGTTCCGCGCTCGCGGTAAAGACCCTTGTCGAAATGGGATACCGCAACGCTAAATCCATGACCGGCGGCTTCACCCTCTGGGAGGCCGCGGGTTATGAAAGCGAACTCGCCTCGGACCTCGCGTCCGAAGGGTAAGGCCCCCAGGCCATGAATGAAGGAGACATTCACTCGCTCGCGCAGTTGCTTTCAGACGAAGATCGTAAAATCGTCCGCATCGCGCGCGATAAACTCCTCTCCCTGAGCCCCGAATTCCTGTCTTTCATGAAGGACATGCAGCCCCAGAGCGACCCCGAAGTGGCCGAAGAGATCTCCTATATTTTGGAGGAGCTCCGGGTGCTGAAGATCGAACAGGAACTTCGGGATTGGGCGGGACAGCCCGGCCCCCGGCATTTGGAGCAGGGGGCCCTCTTTCTCGCCCAATTCGATTCTGCGGACCTGGACCGGGCCGCCGTGTCTTCCCGTCTGGACGCTTTTTCGGAGCGCGTCCGGGAACGGTGCATGTCCCATCTTCCCCCTCAATCCGTGCTGGCGTCCCTGTGCCGTTATCTTTTCCAAGAGGAAAAATTCAAAGGAAATCAGAAGAACTATTATGACCCGGACAATAGCTATCTCAACCGGGTCCTGGAAAGGAAGACAGGTATTCCCATCAGTCTATCGGTGCTCATGCTGGCCGTGGCCGAGCGCCTCCAACTGCCGCTGATGGGCGTGGGCATGCCGGGCCATTTCCTGATTAAATTGGCGACGGAAGGCGGCTCGCTTTTCATCGACGCCTTCAATCAAGGCCAGTGCCTGAGCCGGGACGATTGCAAGAAATGGCTGATCAAAAGCGGCTTTGGCTTTAAGGAAGAATATCTTTCCGCAGTAAACGACGAGGAGATTGTGGGCCGAATGATCCGCAATCTCGTATGTGTCTATTCCGCCAAACGGGAAAACCGCAAGGCGGAAGTTCTGTCCGATTATCTCCGGGCCATCACTCCCGTTTAATCTCCTCAAACTCCTCTTTTCGAGAGCTTTACGTGTAGTTGTAACAACTATGTTTCAGTTTCATAAGT
>JACQVP010000056.1 GCA_016209715.1 Candidatus Omnitrophota bacterium | reverse complement strand
GGCGCGGGTCGGCGGCCGAGGAGAATTTTTTTCCCGGATCTTTCCGGTTTAAGCGAGGAATCCTATAATGAAGGCTATGAAATTCAAAGACAGGGTCGCTTTGGTCACCGGGGGGACGCGCATGGGCGAAGCCGTCGCCGTGCGGCTCGCGGAGGAGGGGTGCCACGTCGCGCTCACTTACCGCACGCGTTCGGCCGCGGCCCGCAAGACGGCGGCCAAAGTCCGTTCGCGCAAGCGGGAAGCGCTCGTGGTCCAGGCGGACCTGCGGCGTGACGAGGACATTCAGGGAGTGATCGAGTCAATACGCCGCCGGTTTGCCCGGCTGGACATCCTGATCCATATGGCCTCGGTGTACGAAAAGAAACCGTTTTCCGACCTTGAAATAAAGGACTGGGACAAGACGGTGAACGTCGATCTGCGAAGCGCGTACGGTCTGGCGCTCGGGGCCGCGGCGTTGATGCGGAAGAACCGCTGGGGAAGGATCGTCCATTTCAGCGATTGGCTGGCCGCGAGCGGCCGGCCGCGCTACCGTGGTTACGGCCCCTATTTCGTCGCCAAGTCCGGAGTCCTGGGGTTGGCTCAAATGCTGGCCCTGGAGCTCGCGCCCGAGATCCTGGTGAATGCGGTCGCTCCCGGACCCATCCTGCCTCCCAAGGGCCTGGGCGCCGCCGAGGTACGCCGGGTCATCGAAGCCACGCCGCTCGGCAGATGGGGCGGCGTCGGGGAAATCGTGCGGACCGTGCTTTTTCTTCTCGAAACGGGTTTTGTGACGGGGGAATGCATCCGGGTCGACGGCGGGCGCCATTTGTATTAAAGCCGACTGGTCTGCCCATTCTTGACATCCCCTTCATTAATAAGTATATTCAAACCGTCTGCGAAGAGATTCCCTTTGATTTATTCCAGCAGTAACCAATTAGGAATAAATAAGTTAGGAGCTATTGGTGTTAGATAAACTGGTCCTTCCCTCGGAAATCGACAGATTCGTGGCCAAGGTCGACAAGTTGGAGCGCGGAGAAATATCGACTGAGGATTTCCAGAAATTCCGCCTCGAAAACGGGATTTACGGGATCCGGGGGGCCACCGATTTGCACATGATCCGCGTCAAGATCCCCCTCGGCATCCTCAATCCGGAACAGCTGGAAAAGATGGCCGAGGCCGCGGAAAAGTTCGCTCCCAAGAAAATCGGCCACATCACCACCCGCCAGGACATCCAATTCCACGAAGTCAAACGCCGTGAGGTCGCCGGGTTTCTCACGATCATCGCCGGCGCGGGGCTCACGACGCGGGAAGCCTGCGGCAACACCGTTCGGAACGTGACCGCCTGCCCCTATGCCGGGGTCTCGCCGGAGGAGCCGTTTGACGTGACGCCTTATGCCGAAGCGGTCACCACTTATTTCCTGAGAAATCCGCTGAACCAGAACCTGCCGCGCAAATTCAAGTTTGCCTTCGAGGGTTGCCGGGAGGACCATGCCCGGACGCCGATCCACGATTTGGGCGCCGTGGCCGCGATCGATAACACCGACGGCAAAGCCGTGAAAGGGTTTCGTATCTATGTCGGCGGCGGTTTAGGACCTTTTCCGAGGTCCGCGTATTTGCTGGAACCATTCACGCCTGCCGCTCTTTTGCTCCCGACGGCCGAGGCCGTGTTGCGCTTGTTCGACCGCCTGGGGGAAAGGAAAGACCGCAACCGCGCCCGCATCAAATTCGTCATCGAAAAGTTGGGCATGGAAGAGTTCCGCAAGTTGATTCTGGCTGAGAGAAAAGCGGTCTTGGCGACGGCGTCGGGGCTTTCGGGCTGGGCCGTCGAAGAAAAAGACGAGGCGCCGCCTTCGGGTGCCGTGGCGGGGAAAGACTTTTCCGCCGACCCTCTCTTCGAATCCTGGAAGAGGACCAATCTGTTCGCGCAAAAGCAAAAGAGTTATTACTCGGTCCACGTGCGCTGCCCGCTGGGCGACATAGACGTGCCCGGCATGCGCGCGGTCGCCGACCTGGCGCGGCGGTTTTGCGGGGGCCGGATCCGGACCACCATTTCCCAGAATTTCATGCTGCGCTGGGTCCACGAAAGCGTGCTGGGATCGGTTTACGAGGGCCTGAAGAAGGCCGGATTGGCGGCGGCCGGCGCTGAGCGCTTCATCGACGTCACCCGCTGCCCGGGCGCGGACACCTGCAATATCGCGGTCACCAAATCCCGCGGGCTGGCGGCCGAGCTGGACAAGCTTTTCCACGACGGCCTGAGCAATGTTTCGGATCTGAAGGACACCACCATCAAGATTTCCGGCTGCCCCAATTCCTGCGGGCAGCACCACATCGCCACCCTGGGATTTTTCGGCTCCGCCCGCAACATCGAGGGCCATCTGGTGCCGCATTATCAAATGATGATCGGCGGCGGGACGGAGGAGGGAAAGGCCGAGTTCGGCAAGAACTTCCTCAAGGTCCCGGCCCGGCGCGTGCCGGAAGCGGTGAAAAAAATCATCGAAATTTACCGGTCGGAGCGCGCCGGCGATTCCGAGACGCTGGACGCTTTTATCAAACGCCTGGGCGCGGATTCGCTGAAGGTCCGGCTCGCCGAATTCACGCAGCTGCCGTCTTTCGAGAGCGCTCCTGCCTCTTTCATGGATTGGGGCGACGAGGCGGCCTTTAATCTGAAGGCCGGCAAAGGAGAGTGTGCCGTATGAACGCGCAAACGCCGTTCTTGCTCGCTTTGTTTCTTATAATCCCTGTCGTTGCTCCGGCCGGCGCCGAGGAGTCGAAGGATCAGCCGCCGCAGGCCCCGGTCTCCGCCGATCCTTACGACGAGTTCCAGGCCATTCAGGTCCGCCTGCAGCGGGTTTTCGAGCAAACCTTCCCGCGCGGGATGCAGACGACCCCGCAGGACCTTTTCTTTCCCGACCATCCGTTCGAACCGCCCATCAACATGGAAGACCGGGACGGCAAACTTTTCATCAGCGTGGATCTTCCCGGGCTGAAGAAAGACGACATCGAGCTCGTCCTGGAAGGCGATGTCTTGACCCTGGGCGGGACCCGGAAGATGGACCGGGAAGAGCGTAAGAAAGAAGAGGGATGGACCGAATACCGGAGCGAGCGGTTTTCCGGCTCTTTCCGGCGGACTCTTCGCCTGCCGTATCCGGTGAAAGAGGATGCGGTCCAGGCCAAGTACGAAAACGGGGTGTTGTCGATCGAGGCGGCCCGTTTGAATCGACCGGAGACCGAAAAGAAGCGCATTCAGGTGAAATGAGGAGGACGGCGGCGATGAAGAGCATTCTGATTGTTTCCAATGACGGTCTGGCGCGGGGACTCATGACTTACGCCGCCCTCAAGAAAAAGCTGGCCAAGAGCGCCGCCCGGCTGAAAGTCGCCGGACTGCTGGTGAACAAAGGCACGCGCCCTGACCCCCTGGCCCTCAAGGCGCTCAAGGCCAAAGGGCTTGCCGCCGCGGGCTTTCGGGTACAGCCCGTCAGCAGGGATCTCCTGGACGAAGCGGACACCCTCATCGCCCTTTCCCCTGAAAATTACAATTATTTGAACCACACTTACGGAAAGCTGCCCGCCCGGTCGCGGGTGCTCAACGTGCCGGCCATCATCGTCCGGAAGCTCGAGAATTACCAGAAGTCCTTGGACCAAATCGGGCGCTCCCTGGATGAATGAAAGTCCTTCTGATCCGCAATCCGGTCTCGGGAAATCTCTGGCAGGGCGCGCGGTTCGAAGAAGCTGAAAAATCTCTCCAAAAGTCTTCCCTCCCGTATGAAGTGAAGGTCACCGCCGGAAAAGGCGACGCCACCCGATTCGCTTCCGAAGCGCGCGAGCGCGGTTTTTCCCACGTGGCCGTCTTCGGCGGCGACGGCACGGTCCGGGAAGCCGCGCAGGGACTCGCCGGCAGCGAGGTCATTCTCGTCCCTCTCCCGGGAGGCACGGCCAATCTGCTCGCCCATGAACTCAATCTCGACCTGAACGATTTCGACCTCGCCCGGTTTCTCACGACGGGACAGGTCCGGTTGATTGACGTGGGCCGGGCGGCCCTCGGTTCGCAGCCGGAGCGAAGTTTTATCTTGATGGCCGGCATCGGGATGGACGCGGTGGCGGTGCGCGGCGTAGACCCCAAGCTCAAGCGCTGGCTCGGCTGGATCCTTTATATCCTGTCCGGCTTCTGGCACGTCAGCCGGCACCGTCCTTTCAGGGCCACGCTCCATTTTCAGGACCCCGCGCGAGCCCCCGTCAAGGTCAGGGCCTGGGTGATCGTGGTCGGCAACGCCCGCGCTTACGGCATCCCCGGCATCCGGGTGGCCTCCAAGGCCCGGCTCGACGACGGTTTGCTCGATCTGTGCGTCTTTCAATCGCGCTCTCTCCTCCATTTCATCGGGCATTTCTTCAAAGTTCTCCGGAACCGGCACCTGGAGGACGAATCCGTCAGTTATTATCAGACTAAATCGGTGCGGATCGAGACTTCCGGCGAAGTTCCCGTCCAATTGGACGGGGACCTGGTCGGAAACACGCCGATCGAGCTCTCGATCGCTCCGGCGCGGCTCCGCGCGCTGATCCCGGCGGCCGCAAAATCACAAGTTTCTCCTTGATCGGGGTACTATTTTTTGTTATAAAGTCCCGTTGCCTTTTTTGCCGAGAAATGGACTCGTTCTTTGCGGTGAAAGTGTTGTGAATTGGGTTTCCGGGGAGGAAAACCGAGGGCGTTAGCTGCACTTCTCTTATCTATTACCAATCCCCGCTCCTTTATTCGGAACCTTCCGACCTCTCTCACGGCCTCGGCTTTGACCCATACCTATTTCAACCGGATTCGAGTCTTCAATCATGGAAACCGATCCCATTTGGGGAAGTCGCTTCTTCGGACGTCAGGATATTCTCGAGGCACTGGACAAGAGGGTACAGGCGTTTCTGAAGGGCTACCGCCAGAACACCGGCCTTTTGGGGGCGCGGGCCATCGGCAAAACCTCCATCCTGCAGCATTTTCTGATGAATTACCGGGACCCGGCACTCGTCTCCGTTTACGTCGAGGTCCAGCCCGAGCCTTTCGATTATTTCGCGCAAAAATTCATGGGGTCTCTGCTCGCCGGTTATCTGAAATCGATCGGCCAGGAAGTTTCCTGGGAATTTAACGCCCTCATCAAGAAAACCAAAAAATTAATTCCGAAGACGCTCCGCAAAATGCGCGGCGTCATGAAAACGCTCGCGGCCAACGAATGGGACGCCGCATTCAAGGACCTGCTCGCGCTCACGCAAGACCTGCACGACGAGACCGGGAAGAAAATCCTGCTCGTCCTCGACAATTTCGATTCGCTCGAGGATCTGGCGCTCGTGAATCCGTACCACGAATTCGGCAATGCCCTCATGGTGCAGATGGACACACTCTACTGGGTGACGTCGAGCTCGGTCCGGCGCGCGCAGGAAATTTTCAGGGACAAGCTGGCGGTGCTCTTCGGCAATTTCGAGGTGCTCGAAGTCCCGACGTTCGATTTCACCGCCTGCCTTTCTTTCCTCGAAAGCCGCCTCCCCGGCGTGGAAGTGGCCGAGCCGGTGAAAAAATTTTTCGTGGAACTGACGGACGGCCATCCTTATTTCCTCGACATCCTCACCGAGCGGATACGCGAATTGGTTCGCGACGCGAAGAAGCCCATCCTCGACCAGGCGGTCCTCATCCAAAGCCTGGAGATCGAGCTGTACGAGAGAAAGGGCCATCTTCACCAATATTTCCTCGGCCTGCTGCAGGCCTTCGGCAAGGGCCGGCTCCTGCACGCCTCTCTCAAGACGCTCTTGGCCGTGTCCCTCGGTTACAAGAAAATTCTTCCCATCAGCCGTTACCTCCGCCGCACCTCGGAGGAGGTGAAGAAGATGATGGCCCGGCTCGTGGAGGAGGAATTGGTCGAGAAGAAGGGGTCTTTTTTCACCATCGGCCTGCCGCTCCTGTCTTTTTGGATGCGTTATGTCTATTACCGCCGCGAATTCGACTTCGTGGGACGCTTCGACCTGTCCCTGCAGGCCTTCCGCGACGAGGTGAACGCCCTGGTCGCCCGCCGGATCGAGGAAGAGAAGAAGGAGATCACCAAACGGGTGGAAGAACTTTTCCGGCAGTTTCAAAACGACGTGGTCGAGGTGCAGTCGAAACAAATTCGCTGCCCGCATTTCGGGGAAGTCCTGTTCAAACCCTCGAACGGCCGGGTTTTCCCGGTGGAGGCCCGGACGCCGAGCGCCCGCTGGCTCTGCCAGGTGGCCTATAAAAGAGTGACCGAAGATGACGTGCGTCTTTTCATTCAGGACATCCAGAAGCTCCGCAAGAAAGTCCACCGCCGCATCATCATCACTTTGCAGGGGATCGAGCTGAACGCCAAACTCCTGGCCAAGGAAGCGAAAATCATGCTTTGGAGGCTCAAGGATTTCAACGAGATCCTGGAACTCTACAACCGCCCGAAAGTGATTTTATGAGTCTCGAAAGGCTTTGGGCGCCCTGGCGGACGGCCTATCTGACGAGCAAGCGCAAGGGCTGTTTCCTGTGCGACTGCGCCAAGGCGCGGGACGGCCGCAAAAAACACGTGGTTCAAAGGACCCCGCATTCCTTCTCGGTCTTGAATATTTATCCTTACAACAACGGGCACCTCATGGTGGTGCCGCGCCGTCACGTCCGCGACCTCGCCGAACTTTCGGGCGAGGAGAAGCTGGACCTTCTGGAACTTTTTTCCGCCACCAAGGCGCTGCTCGAGAAGGTCCTCAAGCCCCACGGTTTCAACGCGGGCATTAATTTCGGCCGGGCCGGCGGAGCCGGACTCGAAGGACACCTCCACATTCACATCGTCCCGCGCTGGGTGGGCGACACCAATTTCATGCCGGTCACGGGAAACACCAAGGTGATTTCGCAATCTCTCGCGGCGCTGTACGCGCACCTGGCGAGAGCGGCGTCCCGGCGGAGAAGGAAAAGCGGATGATCCGCCGCTTGGAGATGGAGGCGAAGGAGGCCCGGGAACTGGCCCCTTATGCCGTCAAGTCCCAGGACAGCCGCGGCCGCCGCCATTCCGAAAAAGAGCACGAATTCCGCACCGCCTTCCAGAGGGACCGCGACCGGGTCCTGCATTCGACGGCCTTCCGCCGGCTTCAATACAAAACGCAGGTTTTCGTGAACCACGAAGGGGACCATTACCGCACCCGGCTGACCCATTCGCTGGAAGTCTCCCAGATCGCCCGTTCCATCGGCCGGGTCCTGCGCCTGAACGAAGACCTGATCGAAGCCGTCTCGCTGGCGCATGACCTCGGGCACGGTCCCTTCGGGCACGCCGGCGAGTATGCCTTGTCGGAAATGATGGCCGAACACGGCGGCTTCGAGCACAACCGGCAAAGCCTGAGGATCGTGGAGGTGCTGGAGGACAGCTACCCTGAATTTCCGGGCCTCAATTTGACCCGCGAAGTCCTGGACGGCATGAAAAAGCACGATGGCGGGGCCCTGTCGCTGGAAGGCCAGCTGGCGGACCTCGCCGACGAGATCGCTTACGACAGCCACGACGTCGAGGATGGCCTGCGTTCCGGACTGATCTCGGAGGACGAACTCGCCCCCCTGGCCATTTGGAAGGAAATTTCCGGTTACATGAATAAAAAATACTCCGGTCTGAGCGTCGCCCACCGGCAGCGCCTCGCCACCCGGCTCCTCATCAACCGCCAGGCGGACGATCTGGTGCGGCAAACCCATCGGAACCTCGAGCGCTATTCGGTCGTTGCGGCGAAGGACGTGGCCCGCGCCGGGCGCCGGATCGTCGAGTTCTCGCCGGAGATGAAACAATTGAAAAAAAGCTGGAGAAAATTCCTTTCGACCCGGCTTTACAACCATTACCGCGTGGTCCGGATGACGGAGAAGGCCAAACGGCTGATCCGGAACGTCTTCTCGGTGTATATCGAGAACCCGCGGCAGCTGCCGCCGCCGGTCCTGGAGCGCGAAAAAAGGGACGGCCTTTACCGCGTGGTGTGCGACTATTTGGCCGGGATGACTGACCGTTTCGCCCAGGACGAACACAAGCGTTTGTTCGAACCGTATGAGCGTGTCTAAGACCGCCATTTGTTTTGACAGCCCAAGTTCGAATGATAAAATGAGAGGCAAGTTGAATTCTTTCGAAAGATCGATCCTGACCAACCCTTCCTGGAAAAAGGGGTACCGCTCGTTCAACCGGTTGATGGGCCGGCCCCTCGGATGGCTCTTCTTCCCCAAAGAGGGCGGGGACGTCCTTCTCCGGCTCGACCGCAAGACCCAGAACCCCTGGTACGCGCAATCCGCGTCTCACGAGAAGACCTGCGAAAATTACCTGTGCGATTATGCCCGGAGCCGCGCCCAGCAGCCGGCCGGAAGCCACCGGGAATTCATTTGCCATGAAGGCAAGCGGTGCGTATTTTTTTCGGTCCGGGTGTTCGGCGACCGTCCCGCCTGTTACGTCGCCTGCGACCTGAAGGCGGGCGCCGTCCGGCCGGAAACGCTGGCCGCGTTTCAGGAATTCCTGCAGACCCAGTTCGACCTGGCGGTGAAGGCCTATGAATTGAAGAACCTCTCCGAGACGCTCCACCCGCGCAGCAAGGCCCTTTCCACCATCCATTCGGTGCACCGCGTCGTCAACACCGCGTTCAACGTGGACGAGCTCCTGCCCCGGATCGGGCGCCTTCTGATGCAGGTCCTCAAGACCCGGGAATGCTCCATCGCGCTGGTGGACAAGGCCCGGAAGCGGCTCGTCCCCAAATTTTCAAGCGCCGGCCGTTCGCGCCTGAAAAAAATCGGTTCCGGCATCGAGGGGCGCGTGGCCTTGAACGGCGAGATCCATTTCAGCCGGAAGGCCCTCGCGGTCCCGTTCATTGACCAGGACGTCATCGGAGTGATCATGACCCGCGAGAAGAGCGACGACACCCCCTTCACGAATGTCGATCTCGAAATCCTGCAGATGATCTCGGAGCAGACGGTCGTCGCGATCCGGAACGCCCAACTTTACGCCGAGATGCAGGAATTGACCCTGGGGAGCATCCGCTCCATCACGGAACTTCTCGAGCTCAGTTTCGCGGGCGACCAAAAGCACATGCCGCTCTTTTGCCAGCTGGTGCGGGACCTGGGCCTCGCCCTGGGGCTCTCGCGGCGGGAGCTGATCGACCTCGAGCGCGCCGCGCTCCTCCTCAACACGGGCTATGTCGGCCTGCCCAAGAAAATCCTGGGCAAAAAATCCGCGCTCACGCCGGAGGAATTCGACCGGATCAAACAGCACCCGTTCCGCGGCGCCCAAGTCCTCCGTTCCATACATTCCTTCAAGTCGCTGATCCCGATTATTTTGCATCACCACGAGAGATTCGACGGAAAGGGGTATCCCCGCGGGCTGGCGGGCGAGGCGATCCCTCTCGGCGCGCGGATCATGGCCGTGGCGGACTCGTTCACGGCCATGATATCGAAACGTCCGTACCGGAAGGCCAAAAGCGCCGCCGAGGCGGTCGAGGAAATCAAGCGAAACGCCGCGAGCCAGTTCGACCCGCGGGTCGTTGAAAATTTTATCAAAATCATGAAAGACAGGAAAATCTGAGTAAACCGGAAATCGGCAAGGAAAGGGAGGCCAGAATGTCAGGAAATCGTTGGATCATTGCGGTCATGGTGTTGGGCGTTTCGATGTCGGGCTGTGCCAGGCAGAAAGAGTTGGAGCGGATCAACCGCGAGCAGGCGGCTTCGATCGTCACGCTGAACAAGGAAATAGCGGATTTGAACAATCGTCTCGCGGAATTGAGCAAGGCCAAGAGCGACCTCGAGAAAACCAAGAGAGATTTGGAAAGGAAACTTCGCGCCGAGCTGTTGGGCGGGGACGTGACGCTGTCGATGCAGGACCGCGGCCTGGTGGTGACGGTGCTCGACCGGGTGCTTTTCGATTCGGGCAAGGCGACGATCAAGGAATCGGCCCTGCAAACGCTGGACAAGGTCTCCGAAATCCTGAATCGCAACGCGCGCGGCAACCGGATCTACGTCGAGGGGCACACGGACAATGAGCCCATTCGCTACTCGGGCTGGAAATCGAATTGGGAATTGTCGACCGCCCGCGCCACGGAGGTCATCCATTACTTGTCGGAGTCGGCGAGCATCGATCCCCACCAGCTGGTGGCGTCCGGCTACGGCGAATATCATCCCGTCGAGGACAACAGCACCGCCGAGGGCAAGGAAAGAAACCGCCGCGTCGAAATCGTGATTTCGCCCCGCAAGATCGGCCCGAAGCCCGTTTCGGCGAAGGCCGCGCCGGTGGAGGCCGGGGAAGGCAGCGCCGCCGACGTGACCTCTGAGGAAGAGGTGATCAAGTAATCGATGCGCAGCGTTTGGAAGGCGCTCGCGGCCGTCTTCGTGGCGGCCGCGGTCGCGGAACTCTTTGTCGTCGCTTTCAACTACGCCGTTTGGTTCCGGCTGACCAAGCGCTTGCCTTTCGAGGTCCGCGGCCGGGTCTCGGCGTTCGTGCCCGGTCAGCTCGCGGTCCGGAATGTGGGCGTGAGATACCGGGACACGTTCGAATCCTTCTCGCCTGAAGTGCGTGTTTCTTACGGCCTGTGGGACCTGATGCGGTCGGGCAAATTGCGGTTGGAGGCCCACTCGGAGAAAAACACGCTGACTCTGGGGGGCCTGGCGGTCTCGACCGGCTTTTCCGAGCTCGAGCTCGAACCGGTGCGGGTTTCTCTTTCCATCGAAGCGGATTCCAGTGTTGAGGTCCGCTATTTTTACGCGAAAAGCGGGGACCTGGTGCTGTTTTCGGCCGGCCGGGTGAAACAGGGACAAATCGATCTCGATTTGTCGTGTTTTCTCACCGAGCGCCTGGTTGCGAAATTGCCTCCGTTCGTGACCCAGAATCTATTTTTGGAGCAGGGTCTTCCGCTGCGCCAGATCCGTCTGCGGGCCTTGGGGGATTGGGACCATCCCTCCGTGACGGTGAGTTCTGATCTGATCAATTTGGAAGTGAAAAGCCGCGCGCCGGCGGCTGCGTAAGTTAAGATTCTTCCGGATTTTGTCGATATTTAGTGTGGCAGGCTGTTTTTCCTAACCCAATGAAAATAAAAGACATATTGCAGGGATTGGAATGTTCATTCCCGGCGCCGGGTGTGGCTGAGCAAAGTATCGACGGAATCAGCTTTCATTCCGGAGAGGTCCGGCCGGGAATGCTCTTTGTCGCCGTCCGGGGGGAAGGCCGGGACGGGCACCATTTTATTCCGGAGGCCCTGGAGCGCGGCGCCTCGGCCTGTCTGGCGGATGAAACCATGCGGCGCGAACTGGCCCCGAGTCCGGCGATGATTTTCACGCCCAACACGCGGGCGATTGCGGGACTGCTGGCCTCCCGCGCATTTCAAAATCCCTCCCGCGAGGTGGCCTTGCTCGGCGTCACCGGCACCAACGGAAAAACGACCACCTCTTTTCTCATCCATCATATTTTCAATCAATTTTCCGGCTGCGGACTCATTGGCACCGTTTATCATCAAGTCGGCCGGGAGCGTTTGCCTTCGGGCAACACCACGCCCGGCCCGATGGAGCTCCACCGCATGCTTTTTGAAATGAAACAGGCGGGCCAGAAATATTGCTCCCTCGAGGTCTCGTCTCACGCCCTGGCGCAGGACCGCGTGGCGGGGATTGGTTTCCGCTCGGCCGTCTTCACCAATCTCACCCAGGACCATCTCGATTACCACCGGACATTCGAAAATTACTTTGAAGCCAAAAAGAAATTGTTCACCCAGGAGCCGCGTCCGCTTCGGGCCCTGGTCAATATCGACGACGCTTACGGCAAGCGCTTGCACGGCCTGCTGGATCCAAAGCCGCTGACCTTCGGCCTGGAGGAGGGAGCCGACTTCCGGGCCCTGGAAGTCGAGGCCCGGCTCGACCGCGTTTCATTTTTGGTGCGGGGCCGGGGATTCGAAATTCCGGTCCGGGCCGATTTGGCCTGCCTCCACAACGTTTACAACATTCTCGGCGCCTTCGCCTGCGCCGTGGCCGAAGGCTGGGACCCGGAAGCCGTGGCGCGCTCGCTGGAATCATTTCCCGGCGTCCCGGGGCGGATGGAGAAAGTCCCCCACGGGCGCGATTTCCTGGTGTTCGTGGATTACGCGCACACCCCCGACGCCTTCGAGAACGTGCTGGGTTCCGTGAAGCGCCTTTCGCGCGGCAAGATCCTCACCGTTTTCGGGTGCGGTGGAGACCGGGACGCGGCCAAGCGGCCGCTCATGGGAGGCCTTGCCGAGCGTTTTTCCGACCGCGTGATCCTCACCTCCGACAATCCGCGCGGGGAGGACCCGGCCAAGATCCTCGACGACATCGAAGCCGGGATCCCGGCCGGGCGCAACGGGAAGGTTTCGCGTGTCCCGGACCGCGAAGAAGCCATCGCGCGGGCGGTGGCGGAGGCCGGCTCCGGCGACGTGGTCCTCATTCTCGGCAAAGGGCACGAGGACTATCACATTTTGGGCCCGCGTAAAATCCATTTCGACGACCGGGAATGCGCCCGGAAAATTCTGGCGGGAGGGCGGTGAGGTGCTGGCCCTGACCGATTTTGAACTCGCCCTGGGAACCGCGGCGCAGGGAAACCGCCGCGAACTGGTGGCGGCCGGGGTTTCCATCGACAGCCGGAGCCTTCGCGCGGGCGAGGCCTTTGTCGCCATTCGCGGGGCCGCTCATGACGGGCACCGGTTCGCGGAACAGGCCCGGGAAAAGGGAGCGGCTATCTTCGTGATCGACCGGGCGGCGTGGCCCTCGCTACGCGCGGTGCTCGGCGAAAATGTCCTGGTCGTGGAGGACACGACGGAGGCGCTGGGACGTTTGGCCGCGTATTGGCGCGGGAAGCGCGCGATCCTTCGCGCGGCGATCACGGGCAGTTCGGGGAAGACCACCACGAAGGACCTGGCCAAGCGGCTCCTCGCGCGGAAGTACTCCGTCCTTGCGACCGAAGGCAATCTCAACAATCAGTACGGGCTCCCGTTGACCCTTTTCAAACTGGATGGGAGCCAGGACGCGGTCCTGGCGGAGATCGGGGCCAGCCGTCCCGGCGACATCGAATACCTGGCCGGCATTTTGGATCCCGGCATCGGTTTGATCACCAACGTCCATCCGGCGCACCTCGAGGGGTTCGGGTCGCTCGAAAAAGTTTATGAAACCAAGCTCGAACTCGGCGCGCATGTGGCGCGGCGGGGCGGGACCCTCCTCGTGAACGGCGACAACCCCGAGCTCCGGCGTCGGGCCCTCGGTCTCGGCGCCGAGGTGCTGACGTTCGGCCGCGACGCGGCCAATGATTTCACGATCGAAAATATTTCGGCCGGCGGGGAGTGGCTCCGCTTCCGGATGGCCGGGCGCGATTTCGGGCTGAAAAGCCCGGCCTTGTTCAACCTGGAAAATTTCGCCTCGGCGCTGGTGCTGGCGCATGCCGCCGGCGTGCCGTGGGAGATGCTCGAAGGAGATCTGGAGGATTTCGCCGGTCAGCCGGGGCGTTTCGAGATTCGGCGTCTTCCGGGCGAGGTCACGGTGGTGCACGACGCCTACAACGCCAATCCCGGGTCTATGCGGCAGTCCTTGATCGCCTTCGACCGGCTGGCCGATCTGGGCTCGCGGAAGATCGCCGTCCTCGGCGACATGAAGGAGCTGGGGGCCGACTCGTGGAGCCTGCACCGGGAAATCGGCCGGGGCTGGAAGGATTACGCCATCCCTTTTCTGGTGACCGTGGGGAAGGATTCCCGGGCCATCGGGGAGGGGGCGGCCGAGAGCGGCGGCGCGGAACACATTTGCCATTTCGACGTTAACAGGGAAGCAGGGGATTTCTTGCGCGGTTTCCTGCGTCCCGGGGACGCGGTCTTCCTCAAGGGGTCGCGTTCCATGAAGCTTGAGGACATTCTGAATGGCCTCACGGGGCCGGGCGGTGTGCATGTTTTACCAGTTTCTGTATCCCCTCCGGGATGAGTGGTTCGTATTCAACATTTTCAAATACATCACCTTCCGGTCAGCTGGAGCCAGCCTGACGGCGTTTCTCGTCTGTCTGCTGCTGGGCCCGGCGGTCACGCGCTGGCTTTCCTCATTGAGCGCGGTGGGTTCTACCGAGCGCCAGCACGCGGAGAAGATCCATCACCTCTACGTGGAAAAGAAGCACGTCCCGACCATGGGCGGCATCCTCATCATCTTCGGCATCGTCGTCGGGACTTTGCTGTGGGCGGACCTGCGCAGCCGGCTCACTCTTTTCAGTCTGGCCGCGCTCTTGTGGTTCGGGGCCATCGGTTTCCTGGACGACTACCTCAAGGTCACGAAAAAGAACACGAAAGGCCTGCGCTCGCTGGCGAAACTGGGCGGCCAGGTGGTCCTGGGGCTGGCCCTGGGGCTTTACCTTTACCGTGACGTCGAGTTCGGGGGCCTGCTGAACGTGCCTTTTCTGAAAGCCTCTATTTTTCTGGGCTGGCTTTACATCCCTTTCGTGATTATCGTCCTGGCCGGATGCTCCAACGCCCTGAACCTCACCGACGGCCTTGACGGACTGGCCACCGGCTGCATGATTTTCGCCGCCGGCGCGTTCGCGGTGATTTCATACGTCTCGGGGCACGTCGTGTTTGCCAGTTATCTGCAAATCCCATTTTTCCCCGAGGCCGGGGAATTGGCCATTTTTTGCGCCGCCATGGTCGGCGCCGGGGTGGGCTTCCTGTGGTACAACGCGTATCCGGCCACCCTCTTCATGGGCGACACCGGATCGCTGTCCCTCGGCGGCGCGCTCGGGACCGTGGCCGTGTGCATCAAAAAAGAGCTGGTGCTTCTCATCGTGGGAGGCATCTTCGTCTGGGAGGCGCTGTCGGTGATCCTTCAGGTCTTTTCCTTCAAGCTGACGAAAAAGAGGATTTTCAAGATGTCGCCTTTCCATCATCACCTTCAACTGTCGGGCTGGCCGGAATCCAAAGTCACGATCCGGCTTTGGATCATCGCCTTCCTCTTGGCCGTCGTCGGTTTGAGCACCTTGAAGCTGAGATAGCGATGGCAGCCTATTCGGTGAAAGGAAAGCAAGCGGCGGTGGTGGGGCTCGGCGTGAGCGGGGCGGAGACAGCGCTCTTCTTGGCGCGGCAGGGGGCGCAGGTCTTCGTCAGCGAAAATTCCTCGACGCCCGCGGCGCAGGAATACCGGCGTAAACTCTCCGAGGCGGGGATCGAGTCGGAGATCGGCCGTCATTCGCTGGACCGGATCACCGGCGCCGATCTGGTCGTTCTTTCGCCCGGCATCAAACC
The DNA here is from genome assembly GCA_016209715.1 of Candidatus Omnitrophota bacterium. GTDB lineage: Bacteria > Omnitrophota > Omnitrophia > Omnitrophales > Omnitrophaceae > JACQVP01. Next base: position 5,322 of record JACQVP010000056.1, on the reverse strand, counting down.
GTCGGCCCCGGTTTACCGCGCCCTGGCGGACAAGCCCCATCCGGACTTCATCAGCGAAATCGAGCTGGCGTACCGGTTTGCTCCTTGCGAAGTGATCGCCGTGACCGGCACCAACGGCAAGACCACCACCACGTCCCTGATCGCCGGCCTCTTTAATTTCACGGGAACCCATGCGATCGCCTGCGGCAATATCGGCAACGCCTTCATCGGCGAGATCGGACGGCTGGGGCCGGCCTCCAAAGCCGTCGTCGAGGTGAGCTCGTTTCAGCTCGAGAACATCCGCCGTTTCCGCCCCAAGGTCGCGCTTCTCTTGAACGTGACCCCGGACCATTTCGACTGGCACGGAAACATGGAAGCCTATCTGGCCGCCAAGGCCCGCATTTTCATGAATCAAACCGCGCAGGACTTCGCCGTGCTGAACCGGCAGGACGTCCCGACGCGGACGCTTGCGGGCCGCATCCCGTCCGCCATCCGGTATTTCAACGACGGGGAAGTGGACAATCCGAATTATGACGCGGTGCGGCGGGTGGGTGAAATCTACGGGATGGACCCGGCCCGGGTGGAACAATATCTGAGGGATTTCAAGGGGATCGAGCATCGTCTGGAGGAGGTCCCATCTGGGGACGGCTTTGTGTACATCAACGATTCCAAATCGACAAACACGTCATCCCTGGAATGGGCCCTGCAACGGATGTCCCGTCCCGTGATTTTGCTCTGTGGGGGGCGCAACGCGGGCAATGATTTCCGCCCCCTGAGCGATCTGGTCCGGAAAAAGGTCAAGACCTGCGTGGCGTTCGGAGAGGCGCGGGAGGAGATCGCCGAAGCCTGGCGGGACATCGTTTCCGTGACGGTGTGTCCTGACCTGGAGGCCTCGGTTTCGCAGGCCCAAAGCACGGGCGCGCCGGGAGATACGATTTTGTTCTCGCCGGCCTGCAAGAGCTTCGACCAGTTCCAGAATTACAAGCACCGCGGCCAGCGCTTCAAGGAGATCGTCGGGTCATGAGGATCTCCAAGGACGGCGAAAAGGTGCTGATATACGTCTTCATTTTGGTGGCCCTGGGGATCGTCATGACCTACAGCGCGAGCGCCATGTACGCCGAGCGGTTTTACCAGGACTCCATGTATTTCCTCAAAAAACAGCTCATTTTTGCCGCCGTGGGATTCGTGGCGCTCATAGGATGCATGGCCATCCCCCCGGCCTGGATCCGGGCCAACAGCCGGCTGCTGGCCGTGTTTGCCATCCTCTTTGTGCTCTGCGTGTTCCTGCCGGTGATCGGCAAATCGGGCGGCGGCGCGCGACGCTGGATCTGTTTTTTTGATTTCAGCATCCAGCCGGTGGAATTCGCGAAAATCGCCGTCTGCGCCTATCTTTCCGATTATCTGACCCGCAAATCCAAGAAAATTTCGCAGGGCGCCCTGGGGGTCTTTTTCCCGCCCCTTTTGATCATCGGAACCCTGTGCCTGGCCCTCATCCTCCAGCCTGACCTGGGGTCGATCGTGTTCATTTTCCTGGTGGCCATGCTCCTTTTCTTCCTGGCGGGGATCAAAATGCGCTATGTGTTCGCAACCCTGGCCATGGGCATCCCTCTCCTCTTCCTCTTGATCGTGAGCGAGCCGTACCGGTTCAAGCGCCTGATCTCCTACCTGAATCCCTGGGATGACCCCCGCGGCAGCGGCTTTCAGATCATCCAATCATTCCTGGCATTCGGACTGGGCGGCTGGAAGGGGGTGGGGCTCGGCGCCAGCACCCAGAAACTCTTCTACCTGCCCCAGAGCTACAACGATTTTATCTTTTCCATCATCGGGGAAGAACTGGGCCTGGTCGGGGCCATCACCGTGATCGGCCTCTTTGTTTGTATCTTGATGCACGGCGCGGCGATATCGTCACGTTTGACGGACCCGTTCAAGAAATATTTTGCCTATTCGCTGACCTTGCTCATCACCGTCCAATCGATCATCAACATCCTGGTGACGACCGGGCTCATCCCGACCAAGGGCCTTCCCCTGCCGTTTGTCAGTTACGGCGGCTCGTCCCTGGTGTTCAACATGGCCGCGATCGGGCTCCTCATCGGGCTGGACGTCAAGAGGACCCGCTGACGTGAAACTTCTCCTTTTCGCGGGCCCGTCAGGCGGTCATCTCTTCCCGGCGCTCGGTTTTGCCGCTCACACCCGCAAAAGCCGGCCGTCCGCCCAAATCGCCGTCGTCACGACCGCGCGAGTTTCCGCGTTTCTCAAGTCCTCGGCTCTGGCCGCAGACGCGGAGATTTTTTTTCTGCCGGAATTTCCATTTCCGGGCAATTTGCTGTTGAAAGGCCCTTCGTTTTTGTTAAAATTGGCGCAGGCGTTTTCGAAGACGTCTCAATTGATCCGCGATTTCCGTCCCGATGCCGTCGTCGCGTTCGGAAGTTTTGTCGGATTTCCGGGGGTGATATTAGCCAAGCTCAAAAACATTCCGACGGTGTTGCACGAGCAAAATGTGGTCATCGGAAAGGCCAACCGGATGTTGATTCCTTTCGCGGACAAGATTGGAGTGAGCTTTTCGGCGACCCTCGACCGCCTGCCCGGGGGAAAAGGCATTTTCGTCGGCAATATCCTGCGTCCCCAGATGTCCGAGACGGCCGCCGCCCCGCGCAAACCCCATGCCAAATTTCAAATCCTCCTCTTGGGCGGTTCCCAAGGCTCCAGCGCGCTCAACCGCTGTTTTTTTTCCGTTTTTCGCCTCCTCCGCCCTGAAGAAAAATACAATTTAGCCGTAATACACATCACAGGCGTCCAGGATTTTCACGGGCTCGAGCACGCGTATGACGAATTGGGCGTCGAGAATGAAGTTTTTCCTTTCACGGACGAAATGGACCAGTTCTACGCCTCAAGCGACCTGGTCATCGCCCGCGCAGGGGCAGGGACCCTGGCGGAACTGGCGCTGTTCGGCCTGCCCAGTATTTTGATTCCGTATCCGCATGCCGGGTCCCATCAAGTCGTCAACGCGAAATATGCCGCCGAGCGCGGTGCCGCCCGTGTCCTGGAAGAATCCGAACTCACGCCCGAACGCCTGAAGGCGGAAATATTGTCTCTCGTTCGGGACGCGGGCAGCCGCCGGCAAATGGCCGAGGCCGCCCGGAAAATGGCCGTGACGGATTCGGGCGAACGACTGGTCGGCGCGGTGAACGGTTTGCTCAATTCAAGGGAGAGCGGGAACAAGTGAGCAGCCTTTTGGATGGAAAACAGCGGATTCATTTTGTCGGTGTCGCCGGCATCGGTATGAGCGGTCTGGCGAAGGCCTTGAAATCGTTCGGCTACAACGTCTCCGGTTCGGACGTGAAGGAAGGCGTGATGATGGAAGATTTGAGGCGCCGGGGCATCCCGATTTTCAAGGAGCACCGGGCGGAAAACGCGGCCGGCGCGGACTTGATCGTGTACTCCTCCGCCATCCGGAGGGACAATCCCGAAAAGTTGTACGCGGAGGGCCGCGGCATCGAATTCCTGCACCGCTCCGACGTGCTGGCCCATTTCATCCGGCAAGGAGAAAGCATCGGCATCCTGGGCACGCACGGCAAGACCACCACCTCGGCCATGGCCTCCTTCCTGATGACCCAGCTTGGGTTGAACCCAACCTGCTTCGTGGGCGGGATCATGGCCAACTATGGCGACAACGTCCTGCTGGGCGGCCGCCAATGGATGGTCGCTGAAATCGACGAAAGCGACGCCACGCACCTCAAGTTCCGGCCCACCAATGTCATCCTGACCAATCTCGAAGAAGACCATCTCGATTTTTACGCCGGCCTGGACGATATCAAGGACCATTTCCGCCGTTTCTTCGCCCAACTGGACCCCGACACTCTGGCGGCCTATTGCTCCGATTGCCCGAATGCGCGGGACGTCATGTCCGGCGCCAAGGTCCGGAAGGTCACCTATGGCCTCAACTCCGGCACCGAATATTCGGCGGCCGACATCCAACACTCGGGCCTGACCACCACCTATCGCCTGCTGGTCCGCGGCCGGAGCGCGGGCCTGGTACGCCTCAACATCCCGGGGCGCCACAACGTCCTCAATTCCTTGGGCAATATCGCCCTGTTTGATTCCCTGGGCATTCCCCTGGATGAGGTGATGCGGGTGCTGCCAGGATTCAAGGGGGTGAAAAGAAGGCTCGAACTCAAGCTCGACGATCCGAGACTCGCGGTGGTGGACGATTACGCGCACCATCCCACCGAAGTCAGCGCCAGTCTGGACGCCCTCAAGGCCTCTGGAAGGCCGATCACTTGCGTCTTTCAGCCGCACCGGTTCAGCAGGGCCCTGTCTCTGGCGCGCATGTTCGGACCCTCTTTCGCTTCCGCGGATCGTCTGATCCTCACCGAGATCTACGCGGCCGGCGAGGTGAACACCCGCGGCGTCGATTCGGGGGTCATTTTTGACGCGGTTCGCACGGCCGGGCATCCCGGCCTCGTCCGTCTCCCGAAAGAGCAGGTCACCGACCACCTTCTGCGGAATTGCCGCGCCGGCGAGATCATTGCCTTTTTGGGCGCGGGGGACATCACGGAAGTCGCGGACCATTTTGTGGAAGCTTACAAGAACGCCAACCCGGTGTTGAAAAAGGCGGGATGAGCATGCTTCTCGATTTTCAGGAACCGATCCGCAGGAACGAGCCGCTGGCGGGCCATTCGACTTTTCGCATCGGCGGCACGGCCGCCTTTTACGCCGAGCCGGAGACGCGCGAAGCCCTCTATGAGGCCATTCAATTCGCCCGGCAGCACAGCCTGCCCTGGCTCCTCATCGGCAACGCGAGCAATCTTCTTTTTTCGGACGAGCCCTTCGACGGACTCGTGATTTCGCTCAAGAGGTTCGAAACCGACCGGTTTTCGGCCAAAGATTCCCCGTACGTCCGGGTCTCGGCCGGGATCGGACTGCCGTGGCTGGCCTCGCTGCTGGCGATCCAGGGATTGTCCGGCTTGGAATTCATCAGCACCATCCCGGGGACGGTCGGAGGGGCCCTGGTCATGAATGCCGGTTACACCCGGTCAAAGTCCCTGAACGCCATCGGCGATTGGGTCCACGAGGTCACGGTCATGGATCTGAAGGGCTGCGTCCGCGTGTTCGGACGCGACCAGATCGATTTCGGCTATCGCTCGAGCAGTTTGAAAGGACAGATCATCCTGGACGCCACGTTCAAATTGAAAACCGCGTGGACGGATGACATTTTCCAGGAAATCCAGGCCAACCAGGCGCATCGCCAGAGCCTCCAGCCGCTGGAATTTCCCAGCGCCGGCTCCGTCTTCAAAAATCCTGCGGAACGGGAATCCGCCGGCAGGCTCATCGACCGCGCCGGAT
>JACQVP010000053.1 GCA_016209715.1 Candidatus Omnitrophota bacterium | reverse complement strand
CCATATCGCTACGTCCAGCAGAGTGTGATGGATCAACAATTACTGGCATTTTATGATCAAATTTGGCAATCGGAGAAAACGTATGCTATCTTTATTTTAAGCCTTAATAAATGTCTTTTAAATTGTTATAGGCAGGGGACCCTATAAGAAAGACGAGCGCTTATCAGCGGAATGCGTCAACCTAAATATAACTCTCTATTTCATGGTTTTGCCTACCTGACCCTTTTCGTCTTCACCTCTACCAGCACACTCCAGGCACAAGGCCCGCTCCAAATTCCGGTTTCTGCGGCCGCCGCTGAAAGATCGCTCGTCGCAGAGCGCTTCACCCTCCCCCAGGACCTTGGCACCGTTCAGGAGCAACACGCCGCTGGCAAAGACGGACTGTACGTGATCTTTATTCAGGACGCGCACGTGATCCAGGACGCGCAATCCAATATCCAGAGCATGATCCGCTATTTTCAGGAAAAATACGGCGTGGGTTTGGTGGCCCTGGAAGGCGGGAAAGGACGTCTCGACCCGACTCTCTTCCGGGCGTTCCCCGACGAGGGCGCCAAAAAAAGAGTGTTGGCCGGCTATTTGGCCCGCGGGGAACTCACCGGCGCGGAAATGGCCTCGATCTTCGGGCCGGGCGGGGGCCGGTTTTTCGGAATCGAGGACTGGAAGCTCTACGAAGCGAACTACCTCGCTTACTTGCGGTCGGCGCAGAGGCGGGAGGATATCCTGCAGGATCTGGCCGGATTGAGGGCCGGGCTCGACGAAAAACGGCCGTCCGTTTATTCGCCAAAGTTCAACGAATTTCATGAAAAAGTCTTTTCCTTCCGGGAGGAGAAAATCCATTTTCTCCAATTTCTGGCCTATCTGAAGGGACTGGAGGCCGCCCGTCCGCTGATGGAAAAATACGGACACCTGAAGACCCTCCTCGAATCGATCGAAGAGGACTCGCGTCTCAGCCGGGAAAACATCGACGTGACGCTCCGCGACCTGGCCGACGTCTTCAAGCGGAAACATCTGCGGCGGATGATCAAGCCCAAGGTGATGGAGTTCAACAGCCAGTATCAGGATTTCGTGACCGGGAAAATCGATTCGGCGACCTTCCTGAAATATCTGATCCAGGCCGCGGACTCCGTGGAGGACCCGATCTCGCTCACCCCGGCCATGGAAGAACTCCTGGGGCACACGGAAACACTGGCCACCCTCAAGGGGACGAAGATCTTCGACGAATTGGAGGATTTGCTGGAAGAACTCGAGGCCGGATTTGCCGCGAGCGAGGAAGAGCGCGGGATGGCGGCACGGTACCGGAAAATTCTGCTCGATCAAGACCTGGCGCGCCTGGAGCTCACCAAAGAGAACTACCTGAAGATGAAAAAGAATCTCGGGGAGTATACCGGGCTCCTCAAAGACCCGGGCGCCTTCGACCCGGCCCTTGAGTTTTACCGTCTGGCGCTGGAGCGCGACCGCGTTCTGCAGCAGAACCTGATAGGCCTCATGAAGAAAGAGAAGGCGCGGTCGGCCGTCGTGCTGTGCGGCGGTTTCCATTCGCAAGGTTTCTCCGAGGGGCTCCGGGACGCCGGGGTTTCCTACGCCATGGTCACGCCCCGCATCCGCTCCCTGAAAGGCACGGAGATCTACAACGATGTGATGCAGGGGAAGCTGTCCTACCGCGAATATTTGGAGACGACCTTCTATGACGCGTTTGTGAAGGCCTCGACGGTGAAGCTGGTTTCGGAGCTGAACGAGCCGGATTTCAAGAAGGTGCTGAAGCTTTGGCGCGACGACGTGATCCGCAAGCTCGCGGAAGAGGGGCGCGTGGCGGCGTCCGGCGAGTACACGCGCTACATCGATCTCTTGATCCGCTTATACGTCGACAAGTTCGGCTCGGAAGGGTTGACGGCGAAATCGCCTGACCAGATCCTGGCGGATCTTTCGTCCGGGCTGAAGGAGACGCGGGAAAACTTTCTCGGACGCCTCTGGGAAGGGTTCGAGAACCAGCTGAAGGGGTTCATGGAAGGCGCGGGGCAGTTCGTGGAGCGGAAAAGCGTGACCGCGGCGGAAATCGAAACGCTGCTTCGGAATTCCGCGGCCGGCAAGCCTTCGAACCTTCAGGCCCTTCGGGCGGTGCTCGACCCGGAGATGAAACAGAGCGAAACGGAGTTCTTCCGGGAAATTTTCAAGGCGGAGGGGAGCCAGGAGAGGTTTAATCAAATCCTTCAGGAAAGGATCGCCGCCGAACTGTCCCGTTCGGGCGCGCGCCTGGAAAATGTCCGGGATGTGGTGATCATCGACACCGTCACCCAATTCCTGCAGGACCAGATGAATCAGACGGTCGAAGCCACCCGGGCCCAGATTGACGAGGGCGCGGCCAAGGCGAAGGGCACCATCCGCGAATTCCTCCAGGCCAATGAACGGGCCCGCGGCCAATTGGGCGATGTCGCTCCGGCGTCCGAGATGTCTTCGGAGTTTTTGGGCCAACTCGTCCAGAACGCGGTATCGGCCACCGGCCTGCCGGGGAACGCGGCCAAGGTCGCGGCACTGGCGGCATTCCGGGAAATTCAGCAGGAAAAGCAATCCGTCGATGCCGGGTCCGTACAGGCAGCTGCCCTGGGCGCGGAATCGCTGCTTTCCGCCGCGGCCGGGATCATGGAGAGGAAGGGATTCAGCAGGACCTCCAACAGCACCCTGTTTCGCGTGGTGGAGCAAATGCTGGGCACTTATCAGGCCTTGGGACCGGGCTTCGTCGCGCGCCTGGCCCCGCTTTATCCGGGGACGCCGGGCTATTCGGTTTTCGGCCGGGTCATGTCCCAATTGTTTTACGAATACCTGGGAGACATCGGTAAATTCGAGGCGGACAAAGGCATACAGTTCACGGCCGACGAGCGGGCCGCCCTGCAAAAAGGGATCGCCGCGCTCGATGCGGACGCTCTTCAGAATATCGCCTCGCGGACGCGTCTCCGGGACCGCGGAAGAACGGTTGAGAGCAGGAGCTCGGATTCGACCTTTACCGCCGCGTTCAGCAATGTCGAAGATGCGCTGAGCGCCGCAGGAGAAGCGTCCTCCGCGCCGAGCTCGTCGCCTCAGACCCCCGCGTCGCCTGCGGCGACAGCGGCCGAAGTGATTTCCTCGACGGAAAGATCGCTTTTGGAAATCGCGGCCGGGATCATGGAGGGCAAGGGATTCAGCCGGACCTCCAACAGCACCCTGTTTCGCGTGGTGGAGCAAATGCTGGGCACCTATCGGGCCTTGGGACCGGGCTTCGCCGCGCGCCTGGCCCCGCTTTATCCGGGGACACCGAGCTACTCGGTTTTCGGCCGGTTCATGTCTCAATTGTTTTACGAATACCTGGGGGACATCGGCAAATTCGAGGCGGACAAAGGCATTCAGTTCACGGCCGCGGAACGTGCGGAATTGCAAAAAGCGATGGCCGCTCTGGATTCGGTGGCCATCCGGAATTTGGCAGACCGGGCGAAGCTCCGGGACCGCGGCAGAACGGTTGAGAGCAGGAGTTCGGATTCGACCTTCACCGCCGCGTTCAGCAATGTCGAAGACACCTTAAGTGCGGCGGAGGAGACCAAGGCAGCGTCGGCGGTCGCGGCCCCAGCCGCGGCCCAGCCCCAAGTGGTGACGGACTTAGCCAGCGATATCCTCGACGCCGTTCCGCAGTTCAAGGACGACAGCGCCATCAAGGCGGCACCGATGGCGGCGGGGATGGACGTCGCCGCCTACGTGAAGGAAACGCTGGGGAAAGCCGGCCTGGAAGTGGTGGACCAGTACACGGACGCTTCCGGCGAAGTGAAGGCAGGCGTCAAGCGCTTGGGCGACGGACGCGGTGCTTTCGGAGACCCCTACCGGGTGGCGGTCAAGATTCAGAAGGACGGGAAGGAGCATATCGCTCTTTTAGTGGTGAAATTCGCCAAATTCGACGACGCGGATTTTACTTTCATCGCCGCCCTGAATGTGGAAAAGGACGTCGAGGCCTTCCGGGTGGCCGAGAAGAACGGCATCGATATCGGCGTGCGGCGCTATGGCGAAATCCGCGCGGATGACGGGACCGATCAACTGGTCGCCGTGGTGAAAGATTACGTGGAGGGGGAGGAACTCGACAAAGTATTGGCCAAGTTCCCGGAGCTTCGTGAAGAGATGGTCCGGCAGATGACAGAAATGCTGGAGGCCTTCAAAAAGGCGGGCATGACCCTTTGGGACGTGCAGGCGTCGGGCTTTTTTGTACAGATCAAGACTCCGGACGGCCGGCAGCTGGTGCTGGACGCGCAAACCGTAGCCGCGAAGATTCCCACCATCGCCAAACTCATCATGAATGATCTCGGATCTTTCGCGAGTGAGAGTGATATCCCGAGCTCCGGCGAACAATCGGTGGCCGCCAAGGTCGAGGTCCTGACCGCTTCCAAGGCGGAAAAATCCGCGGCCGCTGACGCCCAGAATGCGGCGCCGGCGGCAGCCGAAGTCGCGGGGGCTGCGGCCTCCCTGGGAGGAGAGGCCGCCAAAAAGGCCGAGAAAGATCAATCCCAATCAGCGCCGGTGGGTTCGGACAGCGCGGCGGGACGGAGCCTGAATCTCCCGGATGTCTCCGGCGCGTCGAAAACGCCGTCCCAGGCCGGGCAGGTTTCCAGTGACGCGGCGCGGGCGCGGCTGCAGGCTCTCCTAGATAAAATTCGCGCCAAGCAGCATCTGAGCCCCGCCGAGGCGTCGGCGCAATTGGATCGTTTCGTGGACGCCGTCAAGGGCGAGAAATACCGTCAGGGTGTAACCTTGAACCTTCCCGCCGACAAAGAGGTCGTCCTCATCGGCGATTTGCACGCCTCCCTGGACAATCTGCTCAAGATCCTCGAAAACGAAAATACCCTCGAGAGGATTCTGAAGGGCGAGGTGGTTTTGGTCATCCTGGGCGACGCGGTGCACAGCGAGAAACGGGATCAACTGGCCCAAATGGACACCTCCGTGG
>JACQVP010000051.1 GCA_016209715.1 Candidatus Omnitrophota bacterium | reverse complement strand
TTTCCGGATCGTCCATGACCTCGGCTTGCAGATCTCTTTGGCGCAGCGCTGTCCCGGTATCCATGGTCAGGGCGATTATACAGGAAACGGTCCGCAGAGCAACCGGGCGACCGGAAATTTCGGGTCAGACTTCTTCCTGGATTTCTTGACCCGCCCTCTCGATGTCCCGGCCGACCCCTTTCGCGGGCTGGGCGAGCTCGATCGTCCGGGCCTTGATGTTCTTGCTGACCGCGTCGACCCAGCCGTCGATCAGGATTTCAGAACCGTCCTGGATGGCCCCCAGATAAACGATGTCCTTGAACCGCGTGCTGGGATCCACCGTCACGCTCATTTCCTCTTTGCGGCCGGTCAGAGGGTTGGTCCGGACCACCCTCAGGGAATTATTGTTGGTGTCGACGGCGGCCACCTCGCCGCGAATGAGCTCCGCCCGCGCCTCAGGCGCGAACCATCCGAGCAGCGCGAAAATAAGAAAGGCTCCCTCAAAGATTCTCATGGCTCCACCTCTTCTTTCCGGGCTCAAAAGATCACCCGGAACAACCCGGCCACCAGCCGGAACGGCAGTGAGAGGATGTCCCCCACGATGTCGAAGATCCCGCTGATCACTCCTCCGTCATCGTCCACCTCGCGGGTCTCCACGCGTCTTTCCACCACCGTGCCTCCGGTCGCCGTAGCAGACCCCGGTTCCACGGTCCTCATCTCGACCGACCGGCTCCGGTCGGCGCAAGACGCGGTTCCTCCCGCCATGCCCAAAAGCAGCACGGCCGCGATCATCCAGCACCCGATGCGTTTCATATCAGGTTCTCCTTTCTCTGCGAACCCCAGACGTAATGATCCGGGGTCGCGCTGTCCGTCTCCGGCTCCGCGCCGGTCGATCCCGTCAACTCAAGTCGGCCGGCCTCCAGCCTTCCGGCCGATCCGCGCGAAACTTCCAGCCGGACGGTGTCTCCCACCTTCAAATCGGAGAGCGTTTCAATCCCTTCGTAGGCCGCGCCCCGGTTCAGGGCCACGTCAAAGCTCTCCGGGGCCCCGCTCACCGGATTCAAACGGGTCACGGAAATAAACCCGGGATCCGGTTCGACCGCGGCCACGTCGCCCTCGATGGTCTCCGCCCCCGTCAGGACCATCCAGAGCACGATCAAGAATGCACCTTTAAGGAATTGAGCAAGTCGCATAAAATCACGTTGGTTTGGCGCGCCCTTTCCTGCAGGGGCGGCATGGTTTTTCGCAATTGTTCCTTCACCTCTTCCCGGGAGTCCCACGAACGGTCCAAATACGCGCACATTTTTCCGGCGTTGATTTCCTGCACGGGCGGCATCGGCATCCCCAGGTCCGCCAGAAATCCGGAGACTTTCGGCGCGTACGGCAGCGGAATAAAAGGGAGGTGATGGATCGCGGCAAAAATCAGGAAGTGGAGGCGCATCCCGACCACAAAGGTCATGTGCTTGACCGCGCCCAGGATCTGGCCTGAGGTGTATTCTCCTTTGAGGACGTGGGCGCGCTGCGCCTTGGCCATCTTGGAAATGACGGCATGCGAGTGCTGGGGGTCTTTGTTCTCGCCCTGCTCCATCGGCACGAAGAGGATTTGCGCGTCGAAGCGCTCCACCATGAAGTCGGCCGCGTTGGCAAGGATGCCGTGGTATTGCTCCACGTTGAGGTCCTGGGCCGCCTCGCCCGGTTCGCGCACCGAAAAACCGACGATCGGAATCTGCGCGTCAACCGTCTCTTTTTCCAGCATCTCTCGGGTGAAGGGCTCGGGCTCAAGCAGCATGGCCGGGTCCGCCGTGAGCACGATCTCTTTTTTCACCCCGAGGTCGTGGAGCAGCCGTTTCGCTTCGCCCTCCCGGACCGTGATCACGTCCACCCGGTTCAGCGTCTCGACCACCAGCTGTTTTGATTCCGCCGTCTTCAAGGGGCCGGCACTGATGGCGTAGACCAGGACGGGGATCCCGAGCTCTTTGGCCCAATTGACGTCGCGGAGATAGCGGTCCGCGTATCCTTCATAGAGGATCCCGCCGCCCCCCAGGACGAACAAGTCCAGCTTCTTCAGCTCCTCGAACAGCTCGTCCTTGTGCATCTCGCGGGCCGGGATCGCGCGGACCCGGTGCCGCGCCTCGGTGTCCTGGGCGTTCCAGGAAAACACGACCACCTCGATGTCCTCCCGCGCGCAGCGGATTTGCCGCAGGATGACTTCCAGAATGGCCTCGTCGCCCAGGTTCATTCCGCCGTAAGATCCGGAAATCGCGATCCGGTATTTGGCCATGTCAGGCCTCCTGAAAATCGAATTTCAATAGCTGGGAAAGGACCTTTCCGGCCCAGCGAAAGATGTTGTTCTGCGCCACGATCTCCCGCATTTTTTTCATGCGCTTCTCGCGCTCCTCCCGCGGCATCGCGAGGGCCTGGTGGATCGCTTCGGCGAAGGATTCGGTGTCATAGGGATTGACGAGGATCGCGTCCGTGAGCTCCCGCGCCGCTCCGGTGAAATAGGACAAGATCAGGACGCCGTCCGCATCCGTGCGGGAGGAGATGAATTCCTTGGCCACCAGGTTCATGCCGTCATGGAGCGAGCCCACCAAACAGGCATCGGCCAGGGTGTAAAGCGCGAGAATGTCCTGATACGGCGTGTAGGAGCGGGTGAAAACAATGGGAAGCCACGAGCCCTGCGAATGCTTCCAGTTGATCTCTTCGGCCAGGGCGTTCAGCTCGTCGTTGAGCTCCTTGTATTTGGAAATGTGGATCCGGCTGATTTCACCGAGCTGGAACAAGACGATCTTCTCCTTGTATTCCGGATATTTTTCCAGAAAGCGGTCGACGGCTCGGAATTTGTCCGGAATGCCCTTCGTGTAGTCCAACCGGTCCACGCCGATCAGGACTTTTTTCCCCTTGAGCCCGAGCTCTTCCCGGAGCTCTTCGGCGCGGTTCCGGATGAGATCGCTCTGGGAAATGTCCGAAAGCCCCTCAAAATCCACGGAAATCGGAAACGGCCTCACCAGCGTCTCGTGGTTCTGGAAGACCACGGAATTCCGCTCCCGGTCGATGCGGCTCTCCAGATTGGCGTCCACGGCGGCCAGGAAATTGTCGCAATGATAGCGGATCTGGAACCCCAGCAGGTCGTAGCAGATCAGCGCTTCGAGGATCTCTTTTTTCTGAGGGCAGATGTGGAACACCTCGGGATTCGGCCAAGGGATATGCCAGAAAAACGACGTGATGAGGTTGGGGCGGTTGGCGGCCTTCAAATATTGCCCCACCAGGATCAGGTGGTAGTCCTGGATCCAGACGAAGGCCTTGCGGTCTCCGACTTCGTCCAGGATGGTCTGGGCAAACCGCTCGTTCACCCTCTGATATTGCTTCCAGTCCTCGACGCGGAAGACGGGACGGGTGTAGACCACATGGGCCATGGGCCAGAGGCCCTCGTTCGAATAACCGTAATAATAGCCGTCGCGCTCTTCTTTGGTCAGGAAGATCCGGCGCAGGGCGTAGGAGGGGTTTTCCGGCGGCAGGAGGACTTTTCCGTTGGCGTCCACGACCTGCCGGTCGTGGGGGCTCGTTCCTTCCGCCACCCAAACGCCTTCGACCGCCTGCATCACCGGATCCAGCGCCGTGACCAGGCCCCCCGATTGCCGCACACAAGTCAGCCGCCCGGATTTGACCAGATGACTGTAAGGCTGCCGGTTAGACGCCACCACCAGGAGATAGTCCGAAAGACTCTCCTTCATGGTTCCCTGAAGCTGCCGTTTGGTCCACATGTCGTCCCTTTCTATGTGACCGCGAGGGCGACGGCCAACTTTTTCTCCACCTGGGAGGCCTTCCACGCCTGCGCGCTGGAGCCCGCTTCGATGGCGACCCGGTCTCCGATGTCGAGTCCGCTGAGGGAACCGGCGTTGACATAGCGGGTCTCCGGAGAGACCACGACCTCCACCTGCTCCTGGGCCCCCGTTCCCGGATTCACCCTCGAAACGGTCAACGTGTTGGCCCCCGCGTTCAACGCGACGACGTTCCCCTCGATGGTCTCGGCCCGCAACGGGTCCCCCGCGAGGAGAACGGCCGCCCCTAATATAAGAAACGCGATGGTTTTTTTCATACCCCCCCCTTTTTTCGGCTGGATTTATACTAATATAATTTCGGCGGGCAGCTATCGGGGATTGGCTTATTCGGTGAAGGAATTCCAATCCTTTTGGAGGCTTTGCCAGACCCCGGCAAAGGCCTCGCGGAAGGGGTCTTTTTCGAATTTTTCGGTG
>JACQVP010000052.1 GCA_016209715.1 Candidatus Omnitrophota bacterium | reverse complement strand
GGTGTAGGTCTTCGCCCCGTCATTGAAGCTGTATCCGGTGACCACGCCGGTGACCGTGTCGGTGACGGAAACGATTTGGGCCTTGTTGGCGGCGGTGTCGGAAACGTAAACGTATTCCTTTTCCTGGATCGCCAGGGTCACGTCGTAGCGGCCGTCCTGCCTCTTCAAGATGCTCCGGCGAACCATGTTCTCCACCGCCACGCCGGTCCGGACGGTCAAGGCCGTCTCTCCGAGCGAAAAGGCCTTTTTCTCCTCCTCGCTCAGCTCGCCGGCCAGCCAGGTCGCGCGCAATTCCGGATGATCGTTGAATTCCTGGACGGCAGCCACGATGTCATGGGCGACGAGCCGGGCCAGCCCTTCGCTCACCTGCGGCCCATCCGACGGGGCCTTCAGCATCTCGAGGAACGGGCCGAAGTCCGCGCTCACCCGGTTGACGAAAACCTGCCCGTCGGCGTCCTTGCCGTAAGCGAAGAAACCGCGGCGGTGGGTCCCCAAATATTTGGTCTGCCCGGCAAGCACGTCCTCGATGTCCTCGGGACTGACGCCTTCCTGCTGGGCGCTGTATCGGTTGTGGGTGTGGAATTGCAGCAGGCCGGGATCGATCGAACGCAGGCGATCCACCAGGGCGGCAAGTTTGGGCGACGTGTGGATCTCGAGGTCATTGCCGGAGGAGAAGGCGAACACGAGATTGCCGGCCTTGAGGATCATGACTTCGGTCTTCAGCTCGAGGACCGCTTTCATGAAAGCGTTGAATTGCTCCTCCGTGGCGGAAGCGACGTCGATCAGAGAACCGTAGGCGAGCCCCTCTTCGGCGGATTGGGCGATCAGGTCCTCGACGTATTCAAGACTCTGCCGGACAGCCTCATCGCTTTCGATCTCGCCGGCCGACTTGACCAGGTCTTTTGCGGTGACATCCCGGACCGGGATGATCTTCCAATTGCCGTCCTCTTCCAGCTTCTCCCGCTTCACCACTTTGCCGTCGCGCTCGTAGACTTTTTCGGTGAGGTTCCCGTCCTGGTCATAAACCAATTTGATCTCGGTCCCGCTCGGCTCGCCCTGCGGATTCAGGATCTGGACGGCGCGCCCGCTCTCGTCGTAGATGGTCCGCTCCATCGTGGCCAGGTCCAGCTTTTGGTTGATCCGCCCGGCCTCGTCGCGGAAGATCCGGTATTCCCTCCCGTCCTCGAGAGCGATTTCTTCGACGAGCAGCCCGGCGGCGTCAAAGCGCTCCGTCGTCTGCTTGCCGTCGGCGGCGCGTGTCACCTTGAGGCCGGCGATCCCGTCGCGGTATTCGGAAAATTCTTCCACGCGGCCGTCCTGAAGCACGTTCTTTCTCAGGGTCCCGTCGGCATTGAAGAACTGCTCGCTGCCGCCCGGATGCAGCATCCAGCGGACGAGCCCGCGCGAATCCAGTCGCAGGAGCGTGGTGCGGGACCTTTTGCCGTCCGTTTCCACGAGCCGGATTTTTTCCAGCCGGCCCCGGCGGTTGTAACCGAACTCCTGAAGCATCGAGCCGCCGCGGGTCGCGGTGCGAACGTAAACCGGCCGCCCCTGGGCGTTGAACTTGGTCACGCGCCCGTTCCCGGAAATGTGCGTCACCACCTTCGGGACACCGCCGATCGACCGGACCAGCCGGACTGAGTCGAGGCCGGACGGATCCAGCGTGCGGATGGTGCGCAGTTGGCGCGAGGAATCGTAGGAGAGGTAATGCCGCGTTTGGTCCCGGCCCGTGATCACAGTGGGCAGGCCGTCCTGGATGCGGTAAGTCAATCCCTCGCTCACGTGCCGGACTTCGTAAAGCCCTCGGTCGTCGTAAAGCGCCGTTTTTAGCGTCCGGCCCGCGGCGTTTTTCAGGGTCCTCGAAAGGACGCGGCCGCGCTCGTCGCGCTCGAAAATTTCCGATCCGCCGCCGGAATTCACGATCTTGAGGAGCGTCCCGTCGGCGCCGAATTGGTAGGTCGTCCCGTCCGGCATGATTCGGGTGGTCCCCGCGGCGGTGATTTTCTCGATCATCTCCGAGCCGTTTTCCCGGGTGATCACCTTGTGGCTGAGGCGGCCTCTGTCGTCGTAATGATATTTTTCGCGGGAAACCGGCATCCCCTTGGGATAAATAAACTCGGCCAGCAATCCGGCGGGGTCATAGATCCAGGTGCCGCGCGGCCCCGACTGTGAAACCTTGTCCCCGGACTCGTTGAATTTGGTCGTCGTTACCGCGCCGGTCCCGTCGGTGTCCCTGATTTCAATGGGCAGCCCGAGCCCGTTGTAGGTGTACTCGACCTTGCCGCCCGGAAATTGGACCGAGGCGAGGAGGCCGTTCGGGTCATAGGTCTTGACGAATTCCTCGTTGCCGGTGGTGAGGATACGCTCCTTCACCCTCTCGCCGGAGGCGGCGTACTCGAAAAACCGGGAACTGCCGTCATTCTCCTTGACCGCGCGAAGCTGCGGGCCGCGGGCGCCGCCGAGCGAGTAAATTTCGGTCGCGAGGCCTTTGCTCTCCACCTTCACCTGGGAAAAATCCCGGTCGTAATCGAAGGACACCCATCTGCCGTTGATCATCCGCCCCAGAGGCAGCTCGGGAAAACCCGGCCGCACCATGAAGACCCCCTCTTTTTGCCCGTCCTGTCCGAAGGTGGTAACGGTCTTCTGGCCGAGGTCGAACACCTCCCGGGCCTGCTTCCGGCCAGTTCCGGACTGGTAAAAACCGGTTTCCAAACGATCGCCGAGGGGACTGTTGGGATCTTTTTGGTCGAAGGTCTGATAACGGACTTGCTCGGTGCCGTCGATTTTGCCGTTCGGCCACTCGAGGAGCGTGACCCGGTCCTTCTCGCGCTTGATCTCGATCAGGCCGGGCTTGCCGTCCGGCTTTTGGAAGGGAATTGTTTCGCCTTCGGGGCCCATTTTGTAATCTTTCAAAATTTCGCGGACGTTGATGGCGTCCGGGCCTTCGGGGTTGCGTTCCGTCCACAGCGGGCCGCTGCCCAAAAATCCGGTGTCCGTCAGCGGTGCTTCGGGACCGGGGACCACGGCGGGGGTGATCTGAGTGGTGACGTTATTGACGGTGGCGGCTACGGTGGGAAGAAGACGGTCTTTTTCCTCGTCTTTCTTTTCCTGCTCGGAAAAGCGGGTCTCTTCCAGCTTTTCCCTCAAGGCGTCCTTGTCCAGGGATTCTTTCCGCAGATCTGAAAAATCGGTGACAGAAGCGGAGCCGGAAGAAGCGATTGAATAGCCGAAGGCCAGACGGAGGTCGAACTGGGTGGTGATAAATGCAATCAATACAACAATTGCTATTGACTTTAAAAAATATCTTTTATTTGGAGCTTGCCAGTTTTCTATCATCTACCCTCAGGCTTTTCGGAAAACTTTTCTAATGCCTTTGCTCAATAGACAACGAAAAAGCTAGGTTTGGAGACGTGTGTCTCAAGGGATTCAAAACCTAGCTTTGTGAACCTGCAGAAGCTCTCCATATGCGGACTATCTTTATCGAACTGCGATAAAAAATCTTGATCATCTTTTTTCC
>JACQVP010000050.1 GCA_016209715.1 Candidatus Omnitrophota bacterium | reverse complement strand
AGAAGGTCACGGCGCCGATGATGATCGCCGCCTTTTTCCTTTCGATCTTGAATTCCTCCTGCAGGAAAGCCATCAGCGGCTGGGCCATGGCGACGGAGGAAGTGATTCCCGCCAAAAAGAGGAGAAAAAACCAGATGGTCCCGAAGAATTGGCCGAAGGGAAGTTTTTGAAAGATCAGCGGCATGGCGAAAAAACCGAGGTCGAAGGAACCGCCGGCGGCGATTTCCCGGGTCCCGGCCATTCCGAAGAAGGCGACCATGACGGGGATGGCGATGGATCCGCCGAGAATGACTTCCGCGAATTCATTGGCCGAACTGGCGGCCAGCCCCGACAGGACGACGTCGTCTTTCCGGGAAAGGTAGCTGGCGTAAGTCTGGATCGCGCCGAAACCCACGCTCAGCGTGAAAAAAATCTGTCCCGTCGCCGCCAGCCACACCTTCGAATCGGCCAGGGCCCTGAAATCCGGGTTCCAGATGAAGCCCAGGCCGTTGATCACGTTGTTTTCCGGATGGGACGGATCCGGTGTGCCGAGCGTGAACACCCGGACGACGAGGATGAGCCCGAAGACAAAGATCAGGGGAAGCGCGATGTTGCACAATCTCTCGATGCCCTTGGTGATGCCCCGGGCCAGCACCCAGATATTCAACCCGAGGGTGATCAGAAAAAAAAGATACGCGGTCCCGATGCCGTTGAAATAGCTGTTCACGGTCTTGCCCTGGAACGCGGCGAGGAAATCCACCATGCCCTGGTGGCTCTCGATGCCGAAATATCTGCCGGTGAAGGAAAAAACGGAGTACGCCAGAGTCCAGGATTCGATATAGGTGTAGTAAATGACGAGGCCGTAAGGGATGGTGATGCCGATCGCGCCGAGGTATTTCGCCATCGGATGTTTCCACAAATAATGGAACATGCCCGGTGTCGTGCCGTGCCCGTATTTGCCGCCGAACCGGCCGATGCCCCATTCGATCCACATCAAGGGAATGCCGAGCAGGACAAACGCCACGATGTAAGGGATCATGAACGCCCCGCCGCCGTTGCCCGCGCACTGGACGGGGAAACGAAGAAAATTTCCCAGGCCAACGGCATTTCCGGCGACCGCCAGCACGAGTCCGAGACGGGTGCCCCACTTTTCTCGGGGTTTGTGATGTTCCGAATGCGTCGTCACGGTCTCAAGGGGTGGCGGTGGCCAGCGCGCGGAGTCCGGTGAGGCCGAACAACAAAATCGCGGTGAAATAAAGAATGGTGAGCGCCACCATCAAATAGCCGGCCAGGACGGCGTATCCGTCCCGCTCGAGGCTGCCGGCCGCCAAAAACAGGACTCCGTAAGCCGGCAAGGTGTTGGTGAGCGGGAGGGGGAGCGGCGCCATGAGCAGCACGGCGCTCAAGGCCAGCACCGCGCCGTTCACGCGGCCCATGGTGGCCCGATGGGTCAGGAGCGCAAGCCGGGGGTGGATCAATTTCTCGATCTTCGCGAAAAGCCCCGCACCCTGAGTCAGCAGGGCCAGGGAGTGTTCCTTGGAAATCCGTTTGCTCATCAAACGTTGGGGAAGCCAGGGCGGGCGGTCCAGGATGATTCCCACGGCAATCAAGGCAATGATGAAGCCGAACGGTGCGCTCGTGCCGGGAATCGAGACCGGAAGAAGGAACGGGACGGTGAGCACCATGGAAAACATCAACAGGCCGCGCACGCCGATTTTTTCCAGCAATTCCGAAAGCGCCAGCCCGCGCGCGTCCACGGCGTCCGCGATTTCGAGCAGGGCTTGCGAAAATTTTTTGTCCGTTCCGGCGGATTCGTCCATGATGAGGCAGCGGGAGTTTCCAAAACCGCCTCAATATAACCGCTCTCTCCGGCACATTCAAGGTGAAAGATAAGTGGTTTACTCAGGGCTTGCGTTGACTTTCCGGGAAGGCCTTTATATAATGCACGGTCTTTGATCTCTATGACTCCCTACTTATACAATTACTTATTCATCGGTATTTTTCTGGTAATAGCGCTCATCTTTCCGTTGTTGCCGCTCGTTCTCGCGAAATTTGTCGCGCCGCGGAAGCCGGGTGCCATCAAGAATGCCACCTATGAGTGCGGGATCGAGGCCACCGGCGACGCCTGGATCCAATTCCGCTCTCAATATTATTTGTACGCCCTCCTTTTCGTGGTCTTCGACGTGGAAACCGTCTTCATTTATCCCTGGGCCGTCGCGTACCGCCAGCTGGGGCTGTTTGCCTTTGTGGAAATGCTCATTTTTGTCGCCATTCTCGCCGTGGGCCTCCTCTACGCCTGGAGGAAGGGCGTGCTCGAATGGAAATAAGTAAAATGAAGGCCTGAGGAGCAGGCATGGCGGTCGAAGAAAAATTAAAAAACGAGCTGGAAAAGAACGGGATTTTCGTCACCACCCTGCAGGATCTGTACAACTGGGGGCGGCGCTCGTCCATCTGGCCCCTCCAATTTGGCCTGGCCTGCTGCGCCATCGAAATGATCGCAACCGCTTGCGCCCGTTACGACATCGCCCGTTTCGGCGCGGAGCTTTTCCGGCCCTCGCCACGGCAGGCCGACCTGATGATCGTGGCCGGCACGGTGACCAAGAAAATGGCCCCCATGGTGGTCCGCCTTTACAATCAGATGCCGGAGCCCAAATACGTGATCGCGATGGGCGCCTGCGCGATTTCCGGCGGCCCGTTCCGGGACGGTTACAATGTCCTGAAAGGCATTGACCGTTATATCCCGGTGGACGTTCACGTGCCGGGTTGTCCCCCGCGCCCGGAGGCGCTGCTCGAAGGCCTCATGAAGCTCCAGCAAAAGATCGATTCCCAGAAGATCAGCGAGGTCGACTTCTACCAGGCCGGCAAGAAATGCGAATATCCGGTCCCCGAATACGGGCCCAAGGGTCTCGAACCCCGTTACAATGCCGGGGCCTTCACGCCGCGCGTCTCCTGGCCGGAAAAGAACACCAAGGACCTTTTGCGCATGCCGCAATATAAACCCGCTGCTCCCGGACCGGCGCCTGCGCCCGCTCCGGCGGCGCCTCCTGCCGAGAAAAAACCGTGAAGGCCGAAGACATCAAAAACGATTTGACCGCGGCCATCCCCGGGATCCAGGTCACCGTCGAAGGCGAAGCCCTGATCGTGGCGCCCGAAAATTTGCTGGCGGCGGCCGGATTTCTCAAGGAAAACGAAAAATACCGTCTGGATTATCTTTCCTGCCTGACGGGGGTCGATTACCTCGCCAAAGGGCATCTGGAATCGGTCAACCATCTTTATTCGGTCGAAAAAAAAACCGGCCCCGTGGTGGTTAAAGTGCGGGTGCCCCGGAACAATCCCAAAATGCCTTCGCTCGTCCCGTTCTACCGGGGCGCGGAATTTCAGGAGCGCGAGTCCTTCGACCTTTTCGGCATCGTGTACGAAGGCCATCCGGACTTGCGGCGCATTCTCCTCTGGGATGAGTTTGAAGGCCATCCGATGAGAAAAGATTACGTTCAGGAGGACCAGGACCAGCCATGACGACCGGTTCCCAGACGCCGCTCGAGACCCAAATGCTCGAAGTTTCCGTCGGGCCGCAGCATCCCAGCACCCACGGCGTCTTCCGCATGAACGTCGTCCTCGACGGCGAAAACATCGTCAAGCTGAAGCCGGTCATGGGCTATCTGCACCGCAATCACGAGCAGTTGGCTGAGAACATGAGCTATCTCGGGAGCATGCCTTTCACCGACCGTCTGGACTACATCTGCGGCATGACCAACAATTTCGCCTACGCCCTCGCGGTCGAGAAACTGGCCGGGATCGAGGTCCCCGAGAAGGCCCAATACATCCGGGTGTTGATGGCCGAACTCACCCGTCTCGTCAACCACACGCTCTTGGTCGGGTTCCTGCTGAACGATTTGGGCGCGTTTTTTACGCCGGTGCTCTACGCGTTCCGCGAAAGGGAGAAGATCCTGGACCTGTTCGAGGCCGTGGCCGGATCGCGCATGATGGTCAATTATTTCCGCTTCGGCGGGGTGAAGGCAGACCTCCCGGAAGGTTTTCTCGGGAAGGTCAAAGAAATTCTCCGCAATTACCCCAAATTCCTGGATGAATTCGAGCGGCTGCTTTCGGAGAACGAAATCCTGCGGTCCCGCTGCCAGAACGTCGGCATCCTGACGAAAGAGCTCGCGGTCAGCAGCAGCATCACCGGGCCGATGCTCCGCGCCAGCGGCGTGAATTACGATATCCGCAAAGTCGACCGTTATTCCATTTATGACCGGTTCGATTTTCGCGTCCCGCTCGGTTCGGTGGGTGACGTCTATGACCGTTACTACATCCGCATCCTCGAGATGCGGGAGAGTCTCAAGATCCTCGAGCAATTGATCAAGCAATACCCCGAAAAAGGCGACATCATCAGCGCCAAAGGGGCCCAGGCGGCGAAGACCCCGCGCATGTGGAAGCCCGCCGCGGGGGACGCCTACGCCCGGATCGAAGGGCCCAAGGGAGAGCTTGGATTTTACGTGGTGAGCGACGGGACGCCGAAACCGTACCGTTACCATGTCCGGCCCCCGAGCTTCATCAATTTGACGATCCTCGAAGACATGTGTCTCGGCCACAAGGTGGCCGACGCGATCGTGATTCTCGGCAGCGTCGACATCGTACTCGGCGAGGTGGACCGATAATGTTCGGATGGGGGGTCCTCAAGGGAATGTCGGTGACACTGTGGAACTTCATTCTCTCCTACGTTTATCCCAAGAAGGGGATCTTTACCGTCCAATACCCCGAGGAGAAGAAAGCGGTCCAGGAGCGCTTCCGGAATTTCCCGTTTCTGGTCTATGAGGCCGAGGCGGAGAACCCCCGCTGCGTGGCCTGCGACATCTGCG
Source organism: Candidatus Omnitrophota bacterium (assembly GCA_016209715.1). Classification (GTDB taxonomy): domain Bacteria; phylum Omnitrophota; class Omnitrophia; order Omnitrophales; family Omnitrophaceae; genus JACQVP01. The sequence goes on along the minus strand of JACQVP010000050.1, from coordinate 7,230 downwards.
CCAAGGAATGCCCGCCGAAATGCATTTATATCGTGCCCGAGAAGGACGAGCAGGGGCGCATCCAGAAAAAACCGGCCGTGTTCGACATCGATTATGCCATCTGCATGAATTGCGGCATTTGCGAGGAGGTCTGCCCGTTCGATGCCATTTTCATGGACCATGAATACGAGCTTTCCGATTTCAACCGCGAGGACGGGCTGATGTACCGCAAGGAAGATCTCTTGAAGCCCAACGACTATTTCGCTAAAATTCGCCCCACGGATCACGCGAGGATCGAGGCGGCGCGGGCCGCGAAAGGCGGCGGAAAAGGGCGGGCGGCGGCCCCGGCGGCAGCCCCTGCGTCCCCATCTCCCGCGGCGAATCCGCCGGCCGCACCGGCCGCCGGAGCGACGGCACCGACGCCGGCACCACCCAAAACTGAATAAGGCCCCCATGGAATTCGCGGAAAACATATTTGTTTCGCTGAAACAGGGAATCCTCAAAGTCCTGGCCAACTTTCTTCCGGACTGGATGGTGGTTTTGGCGGCCATCCTCATTTCCATCACCGCCATCGCCATTTTCGGGCCGGTCACGATGATGTACCTGACCTGGCTGGAAAGGAAAGTGGTCGGGCGCATTCAGAACCGGTTCGGCCCCAACCGGGTCGGCATCTTCGGCCTGCTGCAGCCGATCGCCGACGGCATTAAGATGCTCACCAAGGAGGACATCGTCCCGGAGTCGGCGGACCGCGTCACCCATTTCCTCGCTCCCGTGATCGTGGTGATGCCGGCGCTTTTGGTCTTTTCCGTCCTGCCTTTCGGGCGGGGAATGACGGCGGTGAATCTCAACGTGGGCCTGCTCTTTTTTCTGGCCGTCTCGACCCTGTCCACATTCGCCATCTTCATGGGCTCCTGGGGCTCGCGCAATAAATTCTCGGTCCTCGGCGGGATGCGGGCCGTGGCCCAGATGGTGTCTTACGAGGTCCCCATGGTCCTTTCGGTGGTGCCCGTCATCCTCGCGGCCGGCACGCTTTCCACGGTGGAGATTGTCGAGGCCCAGGCCGGCGGGAAATGGTTCCTGTTCACGCCCTGGGGATTTTTCGCCTGCCTCATCTTTTTTCTGTGCGGCGTGGCCGAGGTAAACCGCACTCCGTTCGACATCGCCGAAGGCGAATCGGAAATCATCGCCGGGTTCCACACCGAATACAGCGGCATGAAGTTCGCCCTCTTTTATATGGCCGAGTTCATGGGGGCTTTCGCGGTCTCGGGCCTGACCGTGACGCTCTTCCTGGGAGGATGGCAGGGCCCGTGGCTGCCGTCCTGGCTCTGGTTTTTGCTGAAGACCTATCTTTTCGTCCTGGTCATGATTTGGTTTCGCGGGACGTTTCCCCGGCTCCGGGTGGACCAGTTGATGGGGTTTGCCTGGAAGGTCCTGCTGCCGTTCGCCTTGCTCAATGTGTTCGTGGCCGCCCTGTGGACCCTTCTTCCGGCGCCGAAGAACCACCTCGTCGCGCTCGCGGCCGAGATCGCGGCCGTTTTCCTGATCTGGTTTTTTTCGAGAAAAGACGCTCCCCAAAAAAGGACCTATACGTACGCCACCTAAATGGAACCGCTTTATTTAGTTGCCCGCGCAGGATTATATCTTGCCTCGCTCGTGACTTTGGCCGCGGCGGTGATGGTGGTCACTCTGCGCAATATCTTCCATTGCGCGCTGGCCCTGGCCCTGGTGCTTCTGGGCGTGGCGGTGACTTATGTCTCCCTGAAGGCCGAGTTCCTTGCCGTCATTCAGATCCTGCTCTACGTCGGCGCGATCCTGACCCTGATGATTTACGCCATCATGCTCACCCACCGCATCGGGAGCCAGGTGGTGCCGCAAACGAACCGGCAATCCCTGATTTCCTTCGCCCTCCTGGGGTTGTTCAACGTCTTCTTCACCGCGGCCGTGCTCAAGACCGATTGGAAACTGAATCCCTCGGGCGGGAACCTCAACGTGGACGCCCGCGCCCTGGGCAATTTTTTCATGGGCGAATACGTGTTTCCCTTTGAAATCATCTCGGTGGTGCTGATCGTGGCCCTCGTGGGCGCGGTGATCCTGGGGAGGTCGGACGAATGAGCGCGATCCCGCTGGATTTTTACGTGCTTTTTTCCGGACTCCTTTTCGTGGTCGGGCTATACGGCGCGCTCGTGCGCCGCAACGTGATCGGGATCCTGATGTCGATCGAGATCATCCTGAACGCGGCCAATATCAATTTCATCGCGTTTTCCCGCTATGTGTCCCTGCGCCCGGAAACGGGGCAGATCTTCGCTATTTTCGTGATCGCGCTGGCCGCGGCGGCGGCGGCGGTCGGGCTGGCGATCGTCCTGGCGCTCTACCGGAACCGGAAAACCATTTACACCGACGAAATCGACCTTTTGAAATGGTGATCTCATGACCTTCGCGTATCTCATCCCGCTTTTCCCGCTGGCCGCGTTTCTCGTCATCCTCTTCGGGGGAAAGCGCTTGGGCCACAAGAGCGCCTGGGTGGCGGTGGCGGGCAGCGCTTCGGCGGCGATCCTTTCGACCTGGGTGATCGTCCAGGTGATCCGGGGCGCCACGTTCCATCACGAATTCACCTGGCTTGTGCTGGGCCAGACCCGGTTCACTTTCGGGCTGCTGGTCGACCCGCTGACGGCGATGATGCTTTTCGTGGTGACTTACGTCGGGACCATGATCTTCATCTATTCCATCGGGTACATGCATGAGGACCCGCGTTTCAGCCGGTTTTTCGCTTATCTTTCCTTGTTCATGTTTTCGATGCTCGGCCTCACGATCGCCAACCATTACCTGCAGCTTTATATTTTCTGGGAACTCGTGGGGCTGTGCTCCTACCTCCTGATCAGCTTCTGGTTCGAGAAAGAATCGGCGGCTAATGCCGGCCGGAAGGCCTTCATCACCACCCGCGTGGGCGACATCGGGCTCTTCATCGGCCTGATGCTGTTGTTTTACGCGACCGGCACCCTGCAGTTCCGGGATTTCACGCACGAGTTCGTGGCCTCGAAGGGGCATGAAGCGGGGTGGATCCTCACCCTCTCCTGCGTGCTGATTTTCGCGGGGGCCTGCGGCAAGTCCGCCCAGTTTCCTCTGCACGTCTGGCTTCCCGACGCCATGGAAGGCCCGACTCCGGTGAGTGCGCTCATCCACGCCGCCACGATGGTGGCCGCGGGCGTCTATCTCATCGCCCGCTCTTTTCCCATCTTTTCGCATTTTCCGGACGCCATGACCGTGGTCGCGGTGATCGGCACGATCACGGCCTGCATGGCCGCCTTCATCGCCCTGACGGCGAACGACATCAAGAAGGTGCTGGCTTACTCGACGATCAGCCAGTTGGGCTACATGATGGCCGCGCTCGGCCTCGGCGGGTTCAGCGCGGGCACGTTCCATCTCATGACCCACGCGTTCTTCAAGGCCCTGTTGTTCCTGGGGGCAGGGAGCGTCATCCACGGGACGCACTCGCAGGACATCCGCGAAATGGGCGGCCTCTTCGGAAAGATGAAAGTCACGGCGGTCACCTTCCTCGTCGCGAGCCTCGCGATCTCGGGGGTGCCCCCGCTTTCAGGCTTTTTCAGCAAGGACGAGATCCTGCTCGCCGCCTACGAGTCCGGGCAGCCGGTGTTTTTTTACGCCCTTCTCGTGACCGCTTTTCTCACGGCCTTTTACATGTTTCGCCTGTATGCGCTGACCTTTTTCGGGAAGCCGCGGACCCATTTGCACGCGCATGAATCGCCGGCGGTGATGACGGTGCCCCTTTCGGTGCTGGCCGTGTTTTCGGCGCTGATCGGCATCCCCGGCTCGCCCTGGATGCATCATTGGTTCCAGACCTTCATTCACGGGGGCCATGCCGAGGAGATCCACGCCGTCCCCTTCGTGGTCCAATGCTCCATCGGCGCGGGACTGGGCGGGATCATGTTGGCCCTGTTGCTTTATTTGGTGTTTCCCAAGGTCCCCGGTTTCATCGCCGCTGTCTTCAAGCCCCTTTATCTTGTCTCTAGCAATAAGTTCTGGATGGACGAACTGTATCAGGCGGCGATTTTGAAGCCGGCCTGGGCCCTGGGGCGGCTGCTCTTTCGTTTCGATCAAACGGTGGTCGACGGCGTGGTGAATCAGGCGGCAGTGCAAACCGTGAATTTGAGCGGCGTCAAACGCTGGATCGATGAAAAGATCGTGGACGGCGCCGTGAACGCGACCGGGGCCGTGACGCAATGGGCGAGCGGCATCTTGAGAAAGATCCAGACCGGATTGATCCAGAATTATCTCTTGCTTCTGGTTCTCGGATTTTTATTGGCCATCATTGTCCAGATACTTTAACAACAGCCCAAAACTTGAAGTTTTGGGCAGGCCCCCAGCCCCTCGGCTGAGGCGTATAACTCAAAACGACAAGTTTTGAGTTTGACTATTTGCCCTCAGCCTTAGTGGCTGAGGGCGATAAACAGCCCCAAACTTGAGGTTTGGGGCTATCGGAGGGAATTATGCTTCCACTGTTGAGTTCGTTGATTTTTGTTCCCGTGGCGGCCATGGTCGCCGTCATGCTCACCCCGAAAGGCGAAACCCAGCGGGTCCGCCTGATCGCGACCGCGGCCTGCGCTGTCGTGTTTCTCGTCTCGGCCTGGGTATTTTTCCGTTACGACGGCGTAGCAGGCGGGATGCAATTTGTGGAATCCATTTCCTGGATCCCCCAAATCAACGTCCGGTACTACTTGGGGGTGGACGGAATTTCCGTGCCCATGATTTTCATCACCGGTCTGCTTTCTCTCCTGGCATGCGTGGCCTCCTTCGGCATCCAGGAGCGGGTGAAGGAATATTTCGCGCTCTATCTCCTGCTCGTCGCGGGCATGCTGGGGACGTTCGTGGCCCTGGACCTTTTCCTCTTCTACGTGTTTTGGGAGATCGTCCTGGTGCCGATGTACTTTCTGATCGGCGTTTGGGGCGGTCCGCGGAAGGAGTATGCGGCCATCAAGTTCTTCATTTACACCCTGGCGGGGAGCCTTTTCATGCTTCTCGGGATCCTGGCGCTTTATTTCGCGAGCGACCCCCACACGTTCAACATCCTAGAATTGACCGGCGGAAAAGGCTTCGGCTTGCTCTTCCAGAAGGTGATCTTCCTGGCGCTCTTTCTCGGCTTCGCCATCAAAGTTCCGATCTGGCCGTTTCACACCTGGCTTCCCGACGCCCACGTCGAGGCGCCGACTCCGATTTCCGTCATCCTGGCCGGCGTCCTCCTCAAAATGGGAACCTACGGTTTTCTGAGGATCAGTTATCCGATCCTCCCCGAGGCCGCGCGGTGGTTCGGGATTTATCTGGCGGTGCTGGCCGCGATCGGGATCGTTTACGGCGGATTTGTGGCGCTGGCACAGACCGATTTCAAGAAAATGGTGGCGTATTCGAGCGTCAGCCACATGGGGTTCGTGATCCTGGGCCTCGCGGTGTTCAGTTATTCCGGCTTTGACGGCGCCCTGCTGCAGATGTTCAATCACGGAACCATCACCGGCGGGCTCTTCTTGCTGGTAGGAGTTCTCTACGACCGCGCGCACACCCGCGACTTGAATAGCTTCGGCGGCTTGGGCGCCCGCATCCCGGTCTATGCCGGCATGTTGACGGTCTTCTCCCTGGCCTCGCTCGGCCTGCCGGGTCTTTCCGGCTTCGTGAGCGAATTCTTGTGCCTGCTGGGAGCCTTTCCGGTGTATCGCTGGATCACCATCCTCTCCTGCGCGGGGATCATCCTGGGCGCTTCCTATTTGCTGTACATGATTCAGCGGGTGCTTTTGGGGCCGCTCAATCCGAAATGGAAGGAAATGGAGGAGATCAACGGGCGCGAACTCTTCACCTTGATCCCGCTCCTGGTGCTCATCATCTTCCTGGGAATCTTTCCCCAGACCATCCTGAACTTGTTCGGGCCCACCACGCACGCGCTCGTCGATTCGCTCGGAGGGTTGGCGCGTTGAACGCCGTTGAAAGTCTCCGCTATTTCATCCCCGAACTGGCGCTCCTGGCGACGGGATTCCTGGTCCTGATCCTCGATCTCTTTCTGCGCGAAAAGAAATGGCTTGGGTATGTGACCTTGTTGGGGATCGGCGTCGCCTCGAGCATGCTGCGTCCCTATTCCCCCGGGATCCGTCTCTTTCACGGGTATTTCCTGCTCGATTTTTACAGCGCGTTTTTCGCGCTTTTGGCCCTGGCGATTCTTTTTATCACCGTCCTCCTGGCCATGTCTTACAAGGGCATCCCCCCGAAACAGGAAGGCGAGCTTTACGCCCTGTTGTCGTTCGTGGGGCTGGGGCTCATCCTCATGGCCTCGTCGGAAAACCTGCTGATGATCTTTCTTTCCATCGAATTCGTGTCCTTGACCTCGTATGTGCTCACCGGCTTCCAGAAACAGGACCGGAGCTCTAATGAAGCGGCCTTGAAATACCTGCTTTTCGGCTCGGTCGCCTCGGGCGTGATGGTCTACGGGATGTCCCTTATTTTCGGTCTCACCGGGTCCATCGAACTCGGCGCCATCCGCGAGGCCGTCGATCCCTCCGGACTGAATCACCTGTTGCTGATCGGGTTGGTCCTCATGCTCGTCGGCTTCGCTTTCAAGATCTCGGCCGCGCCGTTTCATATGTGGGCCCCGGACGTTTACACCGGGGCGCCCACGCCGATCACCGCCTTTCTCACCGTCGGGCCGAAGGCCCTGGGATTCGCGGTCCTCATTCGCGTGCTTCTGGGGGCGTTCTCGCCGCTGATCAACCAATGGAGCAATCTTCTCGCCGTGATGGCGGCGCTCACCATGACCATCGGCAATGTCGTCGCCGTTTCACAGACCAACATCAAGCGCCTGCTCGCCTATTCCAGCATCGCCCAGGCCGGGTACATGCTGATGGGCGTGGCCGCCTTCACGGAATTGGGCCTGAGCGGCGTGCTCGTCTATTTGGTCGCCTATGCCTTGACGAACCTCGGCGCGTTCGCGGCCGTGATCCTGACGGCCAATCATTACGGCACGGACGATATCCGCTCTTACGCCGGCTTGGCCCGCAAGAGCCCGGCGGTGGCCGCGGCGCTCACGGTGTTTTTTATTTCCCTCGCGGGAATCCCGCCGCTGGCGGGCTATATCGGCAAATTTTTCGTCTTCGCCGGCGCCATCCAGACCCGCTTTTACCTCCTGGCGGTGTTCGCCGCGGTGTACTGCGCCGTCGCAGTTTTTTATTACTTCAAGGTGGTCAAAGAAATGTATTT
>JACQVP010000049.1 GCA_016209715.1 Candidatus Omnitrophota bacterium | reverse complement strand
TTGTATTTAACCGCCTCGTGGAGAACAAGACAGGCTTCAACTTGTTGTGTGAAATCAGCCGGCTTCTTTCTTCGAACCGTCCTTCGGAAGAAATTATCTCTCTGGTGGTGGGCCTGACGACCGAGGCCGTGGGATTGAAAAGCTGCTCCTTGATGCGGATTGGCGACGGGGCTCAGAAACTGGCCGCGCTACAACCCGTGTGGGTGCCGGAGAAGTCGCTCCTTTGCGTCCCCTTGACGGTCAAGGACCGGGTGATCGGCGTTCTCAATTGTTATCCGGAAGCCGGGCGGCAATTTTCTCAGGAGGAGATCCGGATGCTCGTGGCGGTGGCGAATCAGGCGGCGGTCGCCATCGAGAATGCGCGCTTGAGAGCGGAAATGCAGACCGCCCTGGAAGAGCTTGAAACCCGCAAGAAAGTGGACCGAGCCAAAGCCATCTTGATCGGGCGGGACGGGCTCACGGAGGCGGAGGCCCACCGGATGCTTCAGCGCGAGAGCATGGACCGGCGGCACACGATGAAAGCCGTGGCGGAAGCAATCATCCTTTCGGAAGAGCTGAAGAAGTAGGGCGCCATCGCGGCGCGGAGAAAATACATGAACAGAAAAAAATTGGTGGTGATCGGCAACGGCATGGCGGGCATGTCCTGCCTGGACGAGATTCTGAAGCGGCGGCCGGATTTCGAAGTGACGGTTCTGAGCGAAGAACCCTACTACAACTATAACCGCATCCTGCTTTCTTCGGTTCTCGCGGGCGAGAAGCCGCTCGATGAGATCACCATCAACAGCCGGGAGTGGTACGAAGATCACGGCATCACGCTCTGCCTCGGCTCGAGGGCCGAAGAAATCGACCCGAAAAACAAAAATGTCACGGACCAAAACGGGATCGTTTATCCCTATGACCTGCTTCTCCTGGCCACCGGAAGCAATCCCTTCGTCCCTCCGATCGAGGGAGTGAACAAAAGAGGCGTGTTCACGTTCCGCAATATGGCGGACACGAAAAACATTCTCGAATACGGCGCGCCGGAAAAGCAGGCCGTGGTGATCGGCGGCGGGCTCCTGGGGCTCGAGGCCGCGCGCGGACTCCTCAATCAGGGGATGCGCGTCACGGTGGTCCATCTCATGGACCGGCTGATGGAAATGCAGCTCGACCTGACCGGCGGGGAATTTCTCAAGCGGGAGATCGAGAAACTGGGGATCACCGTTCTTTTGAACAAGAGCACCGCCAAGATCATGGGCGACGGGCCCGCCGCGGAAGGCGTCCTTTTCAAGGACGGTTCGATGGTGCCGGCCGACATGGTGGTGGTTGCGTGCGGGATACGCCCGAACGTGGAATTGGGGAAAAAGGCGGCATTGCATATCAACCGGGGGATCGTCGTGAACGATTTTATGGAGACGAGCGACCCCTCGATTTTCGCCGTCGGCGAGTGCGCGGAGCATCGCGGGAAGGTCTACGGCCTGGTGGCCCCGCTGTACGAGCAGGGCAAGGTGCTCGCCGCGACGATCACCGGCGACAAGGGCCCGATGTACGAAGGCACCACTCTGGCCACGAAGCTCAAGGTCCTGGGCATCGAGCTATTTTCCGCGGGCGATTTCCAGGCCAAGGAACCGGACATGGAAGTCGTTTCCTATCAGGACCACGCCTTCGGGGTCTACAAGAAACTCGTGATCCATCAGGACCGGCTCATCGGGACTATCCTCATCGGCGACGCGCAGGACGCGAACCGTTTCCTGGAGATCATCCGCAAGAAGGAGAAAGTGGGCGATAAGCGCCACCGCCTGCTCTTCGACCAGCCGCCGGCCGTGGCGGGCTCGCCCACGGACGTGATGTCGCGGCCGGACGAAGACACCATTTGCGGCTGCATCGGCGTCACCAAAGGCCAGATCGTCCAGGCCGTGCGCGAAAAAGGATTGACCTCCCTTTCCGGGGTCAAGGCCTGTACCAAGGCATCGACCGGCTGCGGCACCTGCAGCTCGGTGGTCCAAAGCATCGTCGTCGCGGTGGCCGGGTCCAAATTCCAGGAAGAGAAAAAAGAAGTGCTTTGCGGCTGCGTCCCCTTTGCGAAAGAGAAGCTCCGGAACATGATCAAGACCCAGCAGCTGAAATCGGTGCAGGAAGTCCTCGACATTTACGGCAACGGCACGGGCTGTTCGTTTTGCAAACCCGCCCTCAGCTACCTCGTCGACGAAGTCCTGTGCGGGGATCATAAAGAGGACCGCTCGGCGCGATTCATCAACGACCGCGTCCACGCGAACATACAGAAAGACGGGACGTTTTCCGTGGTGCCGCGCATGCGGGGAGGAGTGACGAGCCCCGCGGAACTGCGGAAGATCGCGGACGTGGCGGAAAAATACAACGTCCCCATGGTGAAGGTCACCGGCAGCCAGCGCCTCGATCTCCTCGGGGTGAAGAAGGAAGACCTGCCGCGCATTTGGGCCGATCTCGGCATGACCTCCGGCTACGCCTACGCCAAGGCCGTGCGCATGGTGAAGACCTGCGTCGGCACCGATTTCTGCCGTTACGGCACGCAAAATTCCATCGCTACGGGCATCGAACTGGAGCGCCTTCTCGAAGGGCTCTACACGCCGGCCAAGGTGAAGATGGGCGTCGTCGGCTGCCCGCGCAATTGCGCGGAGGCGACGGTGAAGGACATCGGCTTGGTCGGAATGGAAGGCGGCTGGCAGGTGGTGATCGGCGGAGCGGCCGGGAAGACGGTCCGCGCGGCGGACATTCTCGTCACCGTGAAAACGAGCGAGGAAGCCCTTGAGGCCGCGATGCTCTTCTTCCAGTATTACCGGGAAAACGGCGAGTACCTCGAGCGCACCTACGATTTTGTCGTCCGGCTCGGCCTGGAAAAAATCCGCCGCGAGACGATCTACGCCTCTGAGGAAACGCGCCGGGGACTCATGGACCGGCTGAACAAGGCCCGCGCCAAGACGGTCAATCCCTGGCTGGAAGAAAGCGCCCGCCCGTTCCATCCCCGGCAGTTCCATGATTTCGTGCTGCCCAAAGAGTCCGAGGCCTTGATCGGGAGCCTGACATGATCCCCGCCGCGACCCGCGAAAAAATTTACAAATGGTACGCCGTGGCGAATGTCTCCGACCTTCCGCTCAACGAAGGCCGCCGGGTCTATTTCGGCCTTCATGAAGTGGCCCTTTTCCGCCTGCCCGGCGGATTTCGCGCGGTCGCCAACCGCTGCCCGCACAAGGGCGGCCCGCTCGCGGACGGAATCGTGGCCGGGAACTCGGTGTTTTGCCCGCTCCACAACTGGAAGGTCGGCTTGCAGTGCGGCACGGCCAAGCCCGGCGCCGGGGAGGCGGACGGAGCGGGCTGCGTTCAGGTGTATCCCGTGAAGGTGATGAACTCGATCGTGTTTATCGCGTTCGATGAAGTTTCTTCAGAAAGGGAGAACTCATGAGAGACCACATGACCCTGCTCGCGGAGGTGAACATTCGTTATTGGATCTGGCTCATGGAAAAAAAAGGCCCGCAGGCGGCGAAGAGGCCCGATCCGCCGCTTGAATTCACGCTCAGGACACACGATGAAATTGACCATGAAGAAGTTTGACATCATCCAACTGCTCGACGAATCCGATCTTCCGTTGAAGAACCGGATCGATTCGAAGGGCTACTACGCCCCGGAGCGCCCGTCGCTCATTCCCGCCGAGCCTCTCGCGGAAGGGGAGCAGTATCGATTCCACTTTGACATGTCGAAGTGCGTCGGCTGCCAATGCTGCGTGGTGGCCTGCAACGAGCAGAACAACAACCCGGCCGAGGTGAATTGGAGGCGGGTGGGCGAAATCGAGGGCGGCACTTATCCGGACACCAAGAAATTCCATCTCTCGATGGCCTGCAACCACTGCCTCGATCCTTCCTGTCTCACCGGCTGTCCGACCGAGGCGTATATCAAACTCGAGAACGGGATCGTGAAGCACCAGGCCGAGGAATGCATCGGCTGCGGGTATTGCTCCTGGAATTGCCCCTATGGCGTGCCGCAATTCAATCCCGACCGCCGCATTGTCACCAAATGCGACATGTGCCACGGCCGGCTGAAGGAAGGCCAGTTGCCCGCCTGCATCGCGGCCTGCCCCGAAGAGGCCATACAAATCGAAAAAGTGAACGTCGCCGAATGGCGCGCGAACCACACCCAGGCGGACGCGCCGCACGTGCCGGATTCGGGGATCACGATTTCCACCACCCGGATCACGTTGCCTCCGGACGTCCCCGCCACCATGCTGCGGGCCAATCGTCACCGGATCGAGCCCGAGCAGCCGCACACCTCTTTGATTTTCATGACCGTGCTGACCCAGCTGGCCGTCGGGGGATTTCTCACGCTCTGGCTCGGCGAACTGCTTTCACGCCGGGTGGCCTTTCTCGCGCCGCTCCGCGATTTTCTCGCTTACGGTTCGATGGGGATGCTCTCCGTGACGGGGCTCGCGCTCTTCGCGGCGGTGTTTCATCTGGGGCGGCCGGTGTACGCCTACAAGGCCCTGCGGATGTGGAAGCGTTCGTGGCTCTCGCGGGAAGTGCTTTCGTTCGCCGTCTTCTCTCATCTCGGCGGCGCGTACGCCCTGTTGGAACTGGCCCGGCATTTTTGGAACTGGCCCATCCCGCGCTTGGGAATGGACGGGTTGGGGGCGGGGGTCGTGATTTCGGGCCTGTACGGCGTGTACGCCAGCGCTAAAATTTACCTGGTCCCCGCGCGGCCGGCCTGGAACACGGTCCGGACGCCGCTCCGGTTCTTTCTGACGGGGTTCATGCTCGGTCCGGCCTTCGCCCTCGCGCTTTACGGGCTTTGCGGTTCCGTCGCTGCCGGCCCGGCCCTTTCCTTTCTTGCGGTTTCCGCGGCTGCCGGATTGCTTCAGCTCGCGGTGCTCTTGTCCCGGCTTTTTTCCCTGCAGGCGGCCGCGTCGGACGAGATGTACGCCTCGAGCTTTCTTTTGATCCACCGTTTCCGGAAATTGTTTCTCGCCCGGCTGGCCTTGCTCACGCTCGGTTCATTTGTCTTCCCCTTGATCCTCACTCTCGGTCTGCGCGACGGCGAGGCCGGCCGCTGGGCCTGCGTGGCGCTCAGCCTGCTTTCCTTTGCCTTCTCCCTCGCGGGGGAATTCGCCGGCCGCTATCTCTTTTTCGTGACCGTGGTTCCCAAGAACATGCCGGGCTCCTTCTTCACGAAGGGGGGCGCCCATTGAAAAAGCTCCTGAGATTCACCCGGCGCCGGCTCGGACTGGACCTCCAGATGGACAAGTATGCCTACGATATAGACGAACAGTTCGGGTTCATGTCCAAGGCCAAGATCCCGGACCGCTGGGTGGCCACAACTTGCGGGTATTGCTCGGTCGGATGCGGCATGTTCATCGGCGTGAAGAAAGGAAAGCCGGTGAGTGTCCGAGGCAACTCGGCCCATCCGGTGAACGAAGGCCGTCTCTGTCCCAAGGGCCTGGCCGAACATTACGCCATCACCGCGCCGAACCGGGCCCTCTGGCCGATGCTCAAGGACCGCAAAGGTAAATTCCGCCGCACCGATTGGGACACGGCGGTGAAGACGCTGGTCTCCAAGTTCCGCACGATCCAGAAACGTTACGGTCCGGAAGCCCTCGGCGTGATCAGTACCGGACAGCTCGTGACCGAGGAATTCTACACCCTCGGCAAACTCATCCAGCTGGGCTTTGGCGTCCGCAATTTCGACGGCAACACGACCCTTTGCATGGCCAGCGCGGTGGCCGGCTACAAACGGTCCTTCGGCAGCGACGGGCCTCCGGGAAATTACGAGGACCTGGAAAAGGCCGACCTCGTTTTTCTCATCGGCGCGAACATTGCCGACAACCATCCCATCCTTTGCTACCGCCTGGAAAAGAACCGCCGGCGGACGCTGGTCGTGGCGGACCCGCGCGTGACCAAGACGGCCATGATGGCGGACATTTTCCTTCCCGTGAAGCCGCGTTCCGACATCGCGCTTCTGAACGGGATGGCGCACCTCATCCTGAAGGAAGGCAAGGAAAACCGCGAGTATATCGCCCGCCACACCGAAGGTTTCGAGGAGCTTCGCCGGCACCTCGAGAAGTACACTCCGGACTACGTGGCCGAAATTACGGGGCTCGCCCCGGAGGACATACGGAAGGTGGCGTTGCTTTATGCGGAGGCGAAGCTCCCCTTCATCGGCTGGACCATGGGCGTGAACCACAGCACGCAGGGCACGGAGACGGTGAACGCGATCTGCAATCTCGCGCTCCTCACGGGAAACCTCGGCCGTGTCGGCGCCGCCCCTTTCTCCATCACGGGGCAATGCAATGCCATGGGCACGCGCGAGACCGGTTTCACTTCGAGTCTTCCCGGTTACCGCAAATTCGAGAACCCGGAGCACCGCCGCGAGCTCTCAGCCCTCTGGGGCGTCGCGGAAGCGCGCATCCCGTCCGCGCGCGGGCTCGCGTATCCCGATATCATCGAAGCGGTCCTGTCCAAAAAGATCAAAGGCCTTTGGATCATCGCCACCAATCCGCTCGTGTCGTTCCCGAATCAAAACTATTTGCTGCAGGCCCTGGAGAATCTCGATTTCCTGGTGGTCCAGGACGGTTATCACCCCATCCCCACGAGCGCGGCCGCGGACCTCGTTCTGCCGGCGGCGGTGTGGGGAGAGAAAGAAGGGACTTTCACCAATTCCGAGCGGCGCGTGAGCAAGGTCAACCAGGCCGTGGAGCCGCCGGGCGAGGCCCGCTCCGATTTCGATATCTTCCTCGCCGTCGCAAAAGAGCTCGGCGTTTACGACGAACTGTTCCCGGGCTGGACGAAGCCGGAAGACGCCTTCGGCGAATGGAAGGATATTTCCCGCGGCCGTCTCTGCGATTATTCGGGGATCACCTATGAACTCCTGGAAGAGCACGGCGGGGTTCAGTGGCCATTCCCGGCCGGAGCGCGTCGCGATCCGAGTTCCACGATTCCGCTTTATGGGGACGGCCGTTTTCAAACCGACAGCGGCCGCGCCAGGCTCTGGGTGGTGCAGAACCACCGCCCGCCCGAACGGCCGGATGAAGAGTTTCCTTTTTTGCTGAATACGGGCCGGACGGTGGAGCACTGGCACACCCGGACCAAGACCGGCGCCATTCCGCTCCTCAACCGGCTTTCGCCCGAGGCCTGGGTGGAAATGAACGCGCGCGATGCCGCCAGGCTTTCACTGAGGCACGGCGATTATGTCCGTGTGGAATCCCGGCGGGGCGCGATCGAGCGCGTCATCCTGCGCGTGACCGAAACGGTGGCCCCGGGGCAGATCTTCATTCCGTTTCATTACGCGGAAGCAAACGCCAACAATTTAACGGTGAGCGATTGCGATCCCATTTCGCGCGAACCGAATTACAAGCAATGCGCGGTCAAAGTCCTCGCACAAAAAAAGTGAGACGAGGGCAAGCAATGCGCGGTCAAAGTCCTCGCGCAAAAAGTATGAAAAGCATCGTGAAGGTCCTCTTGATAACGTCCGTAGTCCTGGGGCCCGGGTCGTCCTGGGCCGGGCAACAGCCAGGTGTCTTGAACGGGTTCGACCGGAAGGTGGACCAAACGTTCCGGCCGCATTTTTTCGGGGACGGTCGGTTCAAGATGAAGATCGGCGGGCAATCCCGCTACCGTTACGAATGCCGCGACGACTTCAATTTGAACAGTACGACTTATGAAGATGATTCGATGCATCTCCTTCGCAACCGCCTGAACCTGGATGTGTCCTATCTTTCGCCCGAGGGCGCCGCGCCGGCGCGTTTTTTTGCGGAAGGGCAGGAGGCTCATAGCTTCGCTAAAAGCGACGTGAATCAGACCAACGGGTTCGTGAATGAACTGGATTTGCGGCAGTTTTATGCCGAGCTCAAAAGCCCGGTCGAGGAGTTGCCGCTCTCCGCCAAAATCGGCCGGCAGGTGCTTTCATACGGCGACGAACGGTTGGTGGGCGGCTTCGAATGGTCCAATGTGGCGCGCGTCTTTGATGCGTTGAAATGGGTGTATGCGCCCAATCCCCAGGTGCAGTTGGACGTCTTCGCCTCCCGCGTGGTGCGCGTTGATACAGACCAGCGGGACCAGACGCCTCACGCGGATAATTTCTACGGGATTTATCTCAGCACGAAACCCTTCCGCAAGCAAATGGACCAGATCCTCGACAGTTTTCTTTTCATTCGGCACAACCGGGACAGAAGCGCCGCCGGAGAGCGGGCGGGCTTCCGGGGAGAACTTAAGGAATACACGTTCGGTAATCGTTTTAAGGGAAAGAAATGGAGCTGGGATTACGGAACGGAATACGCGGTCCAGCTCGGGAGCCGGGCCCACGATACGATCGCGGCCTGGGCCTTCCATCAGGAGCTCGGACACACCTTTTCCAAGGCATTTTGGACGCCCAGGATATACGGCGAATACAATCACGCCTCCGGAGACCGGAACCCGACGAACGGCACGTTCAGCACGTTCGACAACCTCTTTCCCACGAACCACAACAAATATGGATACATCGATTTCATCTCGTTGAAGAACGTCAATGATTTCATGGTCGGGACCAGCCTCAAACCGCACGCGCGGCTTCAATGTTCGGCGGATTTCCATTGGTTTGTCCTGGATGCCAAAGAATCCGCCTGGTTCAACGCGGGCGGCGGTGTTTTCCGGGCCGCCAATCCCGCCGCGAGCCCGCATCTGGGGAGCGAGCTCGATTTGCTGGCGACGTATCAATTGACGGCGCATCTCGGATTGATGGCCGGATATTCGCGTTTTTTCGCGGGCCCTTTTGCCAAGGACACGGGAGCCCATGACGACGCGAACTTCCTCTATTTTCAGACCGTGTTTAACTTTTAACGACATCCAGGAAAGGAGTCAGTGAGTCATGCGAATCAAGGAATTTATGAAAAGCGGGCATCCACCTACGCTTTTTTCGGCGTTTCTTTATTTCGACATCAGTTTCATGGTCTGGGTCCTGATGGGAGTTTTGGGCGTTTATATCGCCAAGGATTTCGGGCTCACCCCGGCGCAAAAGGGGTTGATGGCCGCCATGCCGATTCTCGGCGGCGCGCTGGTGCGTATTCCCTTGGGCGTGATGGTGGACCACCTGGGGCCCAAGAAAACCGGGCTCATCGCGCAGGGAATCGTGCTCATTCCTCTTTTGGGCGTGTGGCTTTTCGCTTCGAATTATCAAGCCGCCGTTACGCTGGGGCTTTTGTTGGGAGTGGCCGGGGGAAGTTTTGCCGTCGCGTTGCCTCTGGCCAGCCGCTGGTATCCTGCCGAGCATCAGGGAATGGCTCTCGGCATCGCCGGCGCGGGCAACAGCGGCACCGTCCTCGCTTCACTTTTCTCGCCGTCTTTGGCGGAGATGGTGGGCTGGCGGAATGTGTTCGGGCTGGCTTTGATTCCGGCCCTGCTCACGTTCGCTCTTTTCGCTTTTTTCGCCAAGGAAAGCCCGGACCAGCCGCGCCCCAAAAAGTTGGCCGATTATTTTTCCGTCCTTAAAGAAGCCGACGCTCTTTGGTTCTGCCTGTTTTACAGCATCACCTTCGGCGGCTTTGTCGGGTTGGCGAGCTTCCTTGGCATCTTCTTTTACGATCAATA
Organism: Candidatus Omnitrophota bacterium; assembly: GCA_016209715.1. Taxonomy (GTDB): domain Bacteria; phylum Omnitrophota; class Omnitrophia; order Omnitrophales; family Omnitrophaceae; genus JACQVP01. The sequence goes on along the minus strand of JACQVP010000049.1, from coordinate 1,303 downwards.
CGAATTGACCAAGGTTCAGGCGGGCTATTTGACGGCCCTTTGCGTCTTCGCCGGAAGCTTTCTGCGACCGGTGGGGGGGTATCTGGCCGACCGGTTCGGCGGGGTTCGCGTTCTGACCCTGCTTTTCGGCGCGATCGGCGGGCTCGCTCTGTTGTTGGCCGGCCTTCCGCCCCTGGGCCCGGCCCTGATCGTGATATTTCTCGTGATGAGTTCTCTCGGCATGGGGAACGGCTCGGTTTTTCAACTGGTCCCCTTGCGTTTTCAAAAAGAAATCGGGGTCATGACCGGAATCGTCGGCGCGGCAGGAGGGGTGGGTGGATTTTTCCTTCCGACGCTTCTGGGTTTCTTCAAGCAAACGGCGGGCAGTTATGGTTTCGGCTTCGTGACCTTCGCTTTCTTCAGCCTTTCCGCTTTGATGATCCTGAGAGTCGTGCAGCGGGGCTGGTCCTTTTCGAGGCTGGTGCCGGTGGCGTCATGAAAGACCGGTTTGGGCGGGGCATCGATTACCTGCGGCTTTCGGTCGTCGACCGTTGCAACCTGAGCTGTCTCTATTGCATGCCTTACGGCGGCGCCGGCGGGGACCCCGGGGAGAATTTGCTTTCCTACGAAGAAATCACGGCGCTCGCGGCCCTGTTCGCCGGGATGGGCATCCGCAAGATCCGGATCACCGGCGGGGAGCCGCTCGTCCGGAAGCAGGTCTGGAAATTGGTCGCGATGCTGCGGGAGATCCCGGGGATCGAGGAACTGGCCCTTTCGACCAACGGCGTGTTTCTCGCGGAGCAGGCCGGGGAGCTCAAAAAGGCCGGCGTTCAAAGGCTCAACATCAGCCTCGACACCCTTCGCTCGAAACGCTTCAGACAAATCGCCCGGGTCGACCGGCTCGAAGAGGTTTTGCGGGGCATTGATGCCGCCCTGGAGTCCGGTTTCCGGCCCGTCAAAATCAATACCGTTTTGATGAAAGGCGTTAACGACGATGAAATCCTGGATCTGGTCCGTTTCGCCGTGAAGCGCGGCCTGGAAATCCGATTCATCGAGCTCATGCCCACCAATCAGGACGTCGCGCTGGAATGGGGCGCTTCTTTTTTCAGCGCCGAGGAGGCGAAGGCGGTGGTCGAAACCGAATACCGGCTCCTCGAGGCGGACGCCTATTTTTCTTCGCCGGCGAAAGTGTATTCGGTTGCCGGAACGGATGCCCGAATCGGATTTATCAGTCCTCTTTCCTGTTTTTTCTGCTCGCGCTGCAACCGGCTGCGCCTCAAGTCGAACGGCATGCTGAAGACCTGCCTTCACGGCAAGGAAGATC
>JACQVP010000048.1 GCA_016209715.1 Candidatus Omnitrophota bacterium | reverse complement strand
GCCGGTCAGGATGAGGCCGCCCACGATGCGGGAAGGAACGCCCGCGGCGCGGCTCAACGCGGCGAACAGCCGGGATTGGCCGCCGCAGTCCGCGGTCAATTTGTTGAGGGTCGCCTTGGCGTCCTTGCTTCCCTTCTCGGACCGGTAGCGAACCTGCCCGGTGACGAAATCATACAGCTTGCGCATCACCAACGCCGCGTTTTTCTCTTTGCCCACGATCTTCTTCAGATACTTCTTGATGGCCAAGTCCTGGGATTGGATAAAAGTCGAGGGGTCGAGCCAAACCCGGAACTCGGGCGGGTAAGCGTTGTACGGGTCATCCGGCAGGCGAAGGTTGCCCGGAAGGGTGTAGATGAGGCTTTTCAGCTGGGCCGAGAACGTGTATTGAATCGATTTGGTCCCGTCGAGGAGTTCGGACCTCCAGAAACCCACCCGGTTTTTGGTGAGTTCGCGCTCCCGGATGTAAAAGACCATCTCGTCGTTTTCGAAATGTTCGTTGTAGACCGTTTGCCTTTCGTTGTCTTTCGGCAGGGTCAGCCGGACTTTTGCGCGGGTGCCCTTTCCGGCCAGATTCATGACGATGTTGATGCGCCACAGGTAACGGCTGAATTCCCGGGACACGGTGTGGCCGCCGTAGATCACCTTGGCGGAAATGGATCCCACGGCCATGAGAATAAGCAGCAGCGACAGCAAATACACTTTCCGATTCATCGATCCGGTCCTCTTACCAGCCCACGGTGTGATAAAACAGAGAAAAACTGATCCCGACGGCGATTGACACGGCCGTCGTGAGAAATCCGACTTTGAAAAATTGAAAGAAACCGACCGGGACGTCGTCCTTGGCCAGTTCCATGACGATCATATTGGCAACAGATCCCACAATTGTCAAGTTGCCCGCGAAGGTGCTCGCCATGGCCAGAACGAGCCACATCAGCTTGGGGTCCGAGAAGTTAGGGATCCACTGCCCGGCCAAAATCACATAAGGGACATTGGAGACGAGGTTGGAGACCAAGACCGAAAACAGGCTGAACGAGGCGATCTCGTTCGCCGTGTTTCCGCCGAGCCAGGGCCGGAGATGTTCGTAAAAATACTGGGGCAGCCCGGACTTCGAGACCCCGCCGACCACCACAAACAATCCGGCGAAAAAGACAAACAGCGTCCAATCGATCTTCTCGAAGGCCAGCGCCGGCTTTTTTCCCGCGATCAGGATCATGAGCGTGCCTCCGGCGATCGCGACCAGCGGCAATTGATGCGTCGTCACGAAGCCGATGAACACGAGCACGGTGATCAAGCCCGCCTTGAGCGTCAGCCAGCCGTCGAGACGCGGGGGGTCAGGATGAAAAGTCATGGGCGCCCGTCTTTCCTTGAAATCGTCCCGGTAAAACCAATAAATCAACAGGCCATTGAAAAGCAGGCTGATCAGGCCGACCGGCAGCATCCGGATGGCATAGGCCCCGTAAGACCAGCCCGACTGGATCCCGATGAACATGTTTTGCGGATTCCCCGTGAGGGTCATCACGCTGCCGATGTTCGCGGACGTGCACAAGGCAATGAGAAACGGCACCGCGTTGATGCGCGCGCGCTTCAGCGTTCGCAGGATGAGCGGCGTCATCACCAGGCAAATTGTGTCGTTCACGAACAGACAGGACAGGAAGGCGCTGGCGAACACCAGCCCCCACAAAAGATTCAAGGGTTTGTGGGCGTGCACGATCAAACGGGCGGAAAGCCAGTCGAAGAAATTGCCGACTTCGAGGTAACCGATGAGGATCATCATGCCGAGGAGAAGGACCAGGATGTCGTAATCGATGAGGAGGGCGGCCTCCTTCAGCGTGACGACCCCCAAAAGGACGGCCAAGACCGCGCCGGTGAGCGCTCCCGACGGCCGGTCCAGGTGGAACCAGCGTATGTTCTGGAGCGAAATCAAAAGGTAGGTGATGGCGAAGACAATCAGCGCCGCCGTGTTCACTCGATTCCTCCCCGCTTCCCTTTTTTCAGGCTGAGAAATGAGGGGTCCGTCAATCCTTCGGAAGGGCCCAGCCCCGTGATGGTCAGGAACAAGTCCCGCTTGGTGATTTTTTTGACTTCCCTGACTTCGCGAACCCGCGGCAGCAGGAACATCGACACCAGCAATCTCAAGAGGCTGGAAATCAGCAAGACCGGAAAAATCTGATACCCCCGCACCGGGGGGGCATGTCCGATCAGCCATCCGCCCAGGAGCACGCCGAGGAAAATGCCCGTGCCGTTGATCACATTATAATAAGCGATGCAAGACACCCTCTTTTCCGGCTGGGCGGCGTCGAAGATGAAATTGGCGCAGCAGAGATTGAAACCGCCCCATAGATAGCCCGCCGCCAGCTGAATGACGAAGAGATAAACGACATGGTGAGAAACCACCCATAGGGCCGGAAGAAACGATATCAAAAAACCGCTGATCTTGAACAAGCGCGCGTTTCCCAGTTCATCGGCGTGCTTGCCCCAATAGGTCAGACCCAAAAGGCTCGAGACCGATGCCGCCGTGATGAGAACCGTGTAGGTCAAATACGAAAAACCGAAATCCCGGAGCATCAGGACGGCGAAATAGGGCCCCGCCATGTGGGCGGAAAGATGGAAGAGGCCGATGTAGAGGACGTATTTCGCGAAATTGCTTTTCGGCATCCGCCGCAGGAAATCCAGGAAGCTGAAATGGTGTTCGTCCGAGGTTTTGAGCGGCGGGTCGTAATGGCGCGACAAAAGGATGTTGGACACGGTGCGGGCCATCGCGGAGACGGCAAAGACCGCCGCAAACGCCACGAACAGCCGCGACGAAAACGCGTAAAGCGCGAAACCCGCGGCGAACCCGCTCAGCACGGTGACCGCGCCGATCAGCTTTCCCCGCAGGCCGAAATATTTCCCGCGGATCTTCTCCGGCACCGAATCGGACATCAGCGATCCCCAGGCCGGGGTGCTGAAGGCCCCGAATGCGGTGTAGCAGGCGTAAAAGAAAATGAGCCATTCCACCGGATATCCGCCGAGGGGCAAGAATGGCACCCCGAGGATGGGCAGCCACATGAAGGTCTGCAGGCCGACGAAGAGGTTGATGATCTTCTTGCGCGAGCCGGCCCACCGGACGAAACCCGGGGCCCGGAGCTGGAGGAGCGAGGCGATCAGATTGGGAAGAGAGGCCAGGAGCCCGACCTGCAGGTTGCCCGCGCCCAGGGCGATGGCGAAAGGGGAGACATACGTTTCCCCGCATCCCGTGTTCACGGCGGCGAAAACACCGTCCCAAAGCGAAAGAGTTAGGTTCTTTTTCTTTTTTTCTTCGGCAGACGGATCCGGCATCGCGCGAGCGCGCCCCTTAAAAAGAAAAAGGAGGGGCAGTTGCCTGCCTCTCCTTTTTCATGAAAAAACTGATTTCTTAAATTCCGGGGGAAAGGATTATTTCAAAACTCCCTCGGAAAAACTCTTCAGCTTCGACCAGGTCTTGCGGCCGCAAACGCCGTCGGCGTCCAGACCGTTGTCGGCCTGAAAGCGGCGGATCGCGTCGATGGTCCCAGTGCCGACCTTGCCATCAATGGCGCCATTGTAATAGCCGGCGTTCTTGAGGGCGTTCTGCAGCGTGGTCGCTCTGAGCTCGAAGCCGGAAGGAGTCCGGTACGTGCCGGCCTGAGTCGTCACACCGCCGCGTGAGCCGCCGAGACGGCCCTGCAAAGTCGCGATTTCGTCTTCGAGCTGCTTGCGTCTTTCTTCTTCTTCCCGGAGAGCATCCTGGGCGAACTTGTTTTCCTCAGAAATACGGCTGATTTCAGTCGTCAAACCGCCGACCTGAGTTTTCAAAAGGTTCAATTCCTGCTTCGTCTTTTTGCTGCCGGCGCAACCGGTAGCAAGAAATGCGATCGCGAGCAGGAGGAACATGGTTTTCAACGCGCCTTGCTTCATGTAACGACCCCCCTTTCTTGATGTTTGAACTGCGATTTAGGCTGTGATTAGATCGTGAGCCAATTGGGTTGAGGATTTTTTTTCGGAACGCCCGTATCTTACACTGAACACACTCAAAGTCAAGCGCAATTCCTAGGAAAATCAGGGCAAACGCGCGGTCAGCGGGGCCCGCTCAATTTTTTTTCGACGACTTCTTTGGGGCGATTGAAATAACCCAAAATCAGAGCGGGAAAACGGCGCCGGACTTCTCCGATGGCGCGGCGGATGCCCAGCGGCTCCTCCCAATCGGGCCCCATGAGGTCGACATAGAGGTCCGGATCCATGTTCAGGTTTTTCCATTGCAGCATGCTGAGGCGAGTGGTTTCGATTAAATTGATGAGACTTGATAATTCCGCCGGCTGGTCCGTGAAACCCGGAAAAGTGATCAAATTGACCGAAGTGAAGATGCCTCGGTCACTTGCCGTTTTGAGAGAAGCCGTGACGTCCGACAGCTCATAACCGCGGGGCCGGTAATAGCGATGGTAATAATCGTCCCGGCAGGAATTCAGGCTGACGCGCATGCTCCCCAACCCGGCTTCGCAAAGCTGAGCCACCCCTTCGGGGCGCGAAGCGTTGGTATTGATATGAATGATGCCTTTGGAGGTTTGCCGGCGGATCCGGCGGATCACCTCGGCAATGAGCGGCGCCTGCAGGAGCGGTTCGCCTTCGCAACCTTGCCCGAAACTGACCACGGCCTCAGGCGCTGTTTCCAAATGAGGGACAGCAATTTCGACCAACTCGTCCGCCGTCGGCAGGAAATTCAGCCGTTCGTGCGAGGCGGGAACGGTCCCGCCCGTTTGAAGGGACAAGCAGCCGGCGCAGTCGGCGTTGCATACCGGCGACACCGGAAGCGGGCACTCCCAGCGGCCGTAGAACAGATTTTTGGCCGCCAAGCAATGATAATGCAACGCGCAGCGTTCGAGGTGTTCGAGAAGTCGGTTCGAAGAATGGTCCCGCTTTTGCCGGACGAGGGGGATCAGGTCCCGGTCGTCATAATGCTCGGGGTTCCAATGATCCGTTTCGTCCACCCGCACGCCGGCGGCCCAGAATTTTCCCTCCTTCCACCCCACCGCGGCATACGCCCACAGAGGGAGGTCGGGGTGTTCTTCCCCTAACGCCGTGGCAGGGAGATAAGTCCGGGCATATCCGGGCGGAAGAAAAGCGCACACGGCTTGAGGCCGCACGCGACGCCCTTCCCAGGCAATGGAATCCAAGACCACCGCCGCTGAGCTCACCGGATCCCAACCCGACGGGTAACGGCCCGGCATGGCAAACAGCTTGGTGCCGTCCGGCAAAGGGATCAATTCTTCGTCCGGCAGGGGCCTGCCAGACGGGCCCAGGCGGCCCATCAGAGAAAGCGAGGGATGATCAAAGATTTCGCCCCGCTCGTCGGCAAAAAGCATCCGGGCGCTCATTCCGGCGCGTCTCCGCCTTCGAGGTTCCCTTCTTCGAGGTCCTGGCGGAATTGCTGCCAGAGACGGCGGAACCGGCTTTCGTACAGCATCTCGAATAGATACATTTTTTCGGGAAAGTGCTCCTCGCAAACGGACCGGAGTTTTTCTTTCGCGATATCGAGGTCGACAGGAGAGAATTCCCCGCTCACGATCCGGGCGCTGATATCGTCGGCCATCTTCTGAATTTCGTCAAAACGTTCTTTGTCTTCGATCTCGCCGGAAATCTGCTGAAACAGCCGGAGTTCCTCAAGATTCGTCTTTTCCCCGCAGGGGCAGACGAAATCCCCGGCCAGGCGGCCGAGGCGGTGGATTCTACCGCATCGGTAGCAGGTGATTTGCATCACTCAAAGACGCGGTCCCAGTCGATTTGGATTTTGCCCGTTTTTTGCATGCGTTTGAGGCGCGCCTCGACGTCGCGAGTGATCGACTTCTTGTCGTTCTTGGTAAGATCGGCCAGGGGTTTGGCCCGCAGGGCCGGGTCGCTGAATTTGGCCAGGACGGCCAGGGAAGACTTGGCGGCGCCTTCGACCACTCCGTTGACGACCTGCCGCCGGACTTCCTTGGCGACGAACGGGAAAAATGCGGGGGTCCGCAGGTAATCCCACCGCATGAGGGTGAAGCCGAGGTAAAACACCCGCGTGCATTCCGGTCCGCAGGATTCGAAATACCAGACCGAGTCCAAAAAAAGCATGCCCTGGTGCTTGGCCTTCTTTTCGTCGCCCCGCATCAACTGGGACTTGATGAGACGCCGGTCTCCCGATTCGGAGCTCCAGAGGATGTTGGTGGTGACGTAATAGCTCTTGCGCTTTCCGAAAACAGATGCGTCGGCCTTGCGCCAATTCTCGACCTGAACGCGGTTGCCCTTCTTTTCCAGGACCAGTGATTCCTCCATGCCGGGCAGCAGTTTTTCGAGGTGGTCGTAATCGGTCGCGATTTGAAAAAGCGATTCGATATCGCCGGGAACCACGAACAATTCCTGAATGCCGACGTAATTTCTGCGCAGGACCTTGTCGCCAATGGCCGCCGCTTGCTTCGGGTCCATGAAGCGGGTCACCATTTGCCCTTCCCGGAGAGGGGGGAGATTCCAGTCCCGGAAATCTGCCAGTCCGCGGGCCCGGATCAGCTGCGTGACCACATTGCCGACATAAGCCGTGAACGGGCTGACCACGCCGTGCGAGAAGGCCGGGTCATAGCGCGGGCCCTCCGGCTGGAGCTTTAGCTCCGTGGGACGGTTGAACTTGAAGACGTCGAGCACGTCGACCGCCAGAGCGGGGTTCGCCAATATCAGGATACAAAACGAGGCCGTAAGGATCTTTTTCAGCATGGCAAGGGGCGCATTATAACATAAACGGAGAGGCGGCCGGACGGTTATTCGTACCCCAGGGTTTGAAGCCGGCCGGGATCTTTTTTCCAGCCCGGGACGACCTTCACCCAAAGATTCAAGTAAACTTTGCCGCCGAAAAAATTCTCCAAATGCAACCGCGCGGCCTGACCGATCTGCTTCATCTTGCCCCCCCCTTTGCCGATCAAAATCGCCTTCTGCGACTCCTTCTCGACGATGATGGTGGCCCGCACGTCCACGAGGCCATTGTCCCGGGTGCTCAGTTCGTCCACGATCACGGCCGTCACATAGGGGAGTTCCTGGCCCGTGAACCGGACCACTTTTTCCCGGATCAGCTCCTTGGCGATTTCGTCCAGAGGCTGGTCCACAACCATGTCCGGCGGGAAATATTGGGGCCCTTCGGGAAGATACTCTTTGGTTTTCGCCAGCAAAACGTCGCACTGGGTCCCGTGAAGGGCCGAAACGGGGATGAGCTCTTTGAAAGGATACCGGGCATGATAGGACTCCAACACGGGCAAGAGCCGTTGCTTGTCCTGCAACAAATCGACCTTGTTAAGGACGAGAAACACCGGCGACCGCAGGGTAGCCAGCTCCTTCAGGACTGCCTCCTCTTCCGCTCCGGGAGGATACGGATCCGCGAGACAATAAACCAAGTCCGCTTCCCCGAAGGCCTTCTTGGCCCCGGCCACCATGAATTTGCCGAGGGGGTCGCGGGCCTGATGCAGGCCGGGCGTGTCGACGAAGACCATTTGGGAGTCTTCGTCCGTCCGGATGCCATGGATGATTTGCCGCGTCGTTTGCGGCTTTTTCGAAACCGGCGCAATCTTGCGCCGGATCAGGTAGTTCAGGAGCGTGGATTTGCCAACATAGGGCTTTCCAACAATCGCGATGAAACCGGACTTGAAAGCTATTGTCGGGG
>JACQVP010000047.1 GCA_016209715.1 Candidatus Omnitrophota bacterium | reverse complement strand
TACTTATAGTGCTATTCGTGGGCGTTTTGATGCTGATAAATACAAACTTTGTTTTTTCCCGTTTTCTTCGCCTCATAAAGCGCCAGATCCGCGCCCCGAATCAAGGCTCGGGAGCTGAGCAGATTATCCTCCCGGGCGGTAGCCACCCCCACGCTGACGGTGAACTGAGCCATCTGATTCACATAGCTGAACTTCTTGCCTTCTACGCTGGCACGGATTTTTTCGGCAATCTGTATCGCCTGCCCCCGGTTCGTATGGTTCAAGACCACGCAGAACTCCTCACCGCCAAAGCGGGCGGCGATATCGTCTTTCCGGGTACTTTCGCGGATGGAAAAGCTGACGCTGCGAATCACATCGTCCCCGAATTGGTGCCCATAGGTGTCGTTGATCTTCTTGAAATTATCAATATCCAGCATAAGGACCGAAAGTTCGTGCAACTCGTCCGTCTTTCGGCCCCGCTTTTCGCTGGCCAGCTTGGCCAGCTCGGTATCGATCCGGGATTCCAGAAAGCGGCGGTTGTAAAGCCCCGTCAAGGGATCGGTGACCACCTCCCCCCGGAGGCGGATGTTTTCGATGAAGGTATGGAAGTAGCGGTAAAAAGTGATCCCAATGAAAGAGACCCAGCCGGCCAGAAAGGGCGTGAAATAATCCCCGGTCAGGTTGAAACAGAAGAAGGCAAAAAAGACAGCCCAAATCAAGGCCGTGACGACGGTCATCATGCCGGTGGCCCGCAAGACATCGAATTTCACGCCCATCCAAGTGGCCAAAAACACAAACAGAGACACTATGAAGCTGTCTGCCGCGGGGGGAAGGCGATGCAGAAAGTCTCCGGAAAGAATGTTGAGGAGGAGATTCAGGTTCACCACCACACCTGGCATCATCCCCAGAGGAGTTTGATAGTAATCATGCAACCCGCGCGAATTGGCCCCCGAGAGCAGGATTTTACCCTCGATCATTGAGGCTAAGTCCTTGCTTTCCATGGCTTTCCAGAAAGGGAGATGGGGCACGTCCTCGAGATTCACACGATAATTGATGGCCGTGTCCTGGCGGTTATGGAAAGGGATATATACTTCACCGCCGTCCTTCAAGGATTTGAAGGAGACGCCGCGCCCGAGGATGCGAAAGGACTCCCGGTCCAGGCCGAGGAGCTGGATCAAAAGCTCGATTTCCCAAGGCCAGGCCACCACCTTCCCGGCTTGGTCGCGATAAAACAGCTTGGCCCGCCGGACGTACAGGTCTTTGTCCAAAAGCTTGTTCACCACCCCCGAACCTTGGGCCCCCTTCCGGATCTCTTTGAGAGACATTAAAAGATTCCCTTCGGGGTCGACGAACGCCGCTAAAATAACGTTCCCCGAATCCTGGATGGCCTCGCTCAATAAATAATCGTCCAGCGGCTCGCCCTTTCCGGCAAAAACAAAATCCAGACCGATGGCCCGCGGCTTGGCCGCGCTCGCCTTCTCGATCAATTCGGCGTAGACACGGCGGCGGAAGGGCCAGCGTTCCTGAACGCGGTCTATGGACTCGTCGTCGACCACGATCAAAAAGATGTCCTTCAAAAGAGGGTTGGTGCGCGGGATCAGGTGCCGGGCGGCGAAAAATAAATCCTGGGTCTTTAACTGAGAAATTTCGAAGATCCGGAACGGCTGGGCCACCCCGGAATAAAACGCGGCCGCCGCAATTCCAGCCAGAAGGGCTTTGACTACCGGTGAAACTGCGCTCCGCCGCATGGGAAAAATGTTATCATTAAACGACTTTACATTCAACGAGTCCTCCGATGAAACAAGGCCTCAAAACGATCTTCGCGGGAGCGCTCGCGGCGCTGGTTTTGGTCCACGGCGGCTGCGCCGTGAATCCGCCGCTCCCCGGCCGGGAGGAAGAGAACCGGCTGCAAAGCGAGTTCCGGCAAATGGGACATCGCGACCGGGACGGCCGATTGCGCGCCGGCGCGGCGCGCCGTGAAATCACGCCTCCCGTCGGGACACCGCTTTCGGGATATGCCCGCCGTCGTGGCCGCCCCTCGACCGGCGTGCATGACCCTCTTTACGTGAGGGTCCTCGCCCTTTCCGACGGAACGGACCGGTTGATCTTGGCTTCCTGTGACCTCGTCGCCGTCCATCAGGAGCTCTATGAGCGGGTGCTGGAACAGGCACGGTCGAAGCACGGGCTGGCTCCGGAACAGCTCTGGCTCGCGGCCACCCACAATCATTCCGGCTCGGGCGCGCTCGGAAAAAGGTTCATCGAAAGGATCATCGGCGGCCGCTTTAACCGGAAGGTGTTCGATTTGACTGCCGCGAAAATCGGAGAGGCGATCGACGAGGCGCTGGAGACCCTGTCCCCGGCTTCCCTCGAAATGTCCGAGGCCCGTCTCGACGGCCTGATCGAGAACCGCATGATCGAAAATGGGCCCGTGGATGAGGAGCTCAAGGTCTTGCGGGTCCGGCAGGACGGCAAAACGCTGGCTTGGGTGGTGAATCTCGCCGCCCATCCGACGGTGCTCAACGCGGCCAATTTCCTTTTCTCCGCGGATTTCCCGGGAGCCCTCGCGGCCCGGCTGGAAGCAAAGTCCCCCGGTTCGGTCTGTCTCTTTCTGAACGGCGCCTCGGGCGATCAGCGCATCCGCGGATTTCCCGGCCAAGAGGGATTTGACCGGATGGAATCCATCGGAGAGGCCTTGGCCGGGAAAATCGAAGGGTCGGCGTCGGCCCTCCCGGCCGCGGAAAAGCTGGATTTGGTCACCCTGCGAGCCCCGCTGCGCTTGCCGCCGGTCAAAATCCGCCGCGGCTTTTTCACCTTGCCGTCGTTCATCGGGAATCGCCTGATCCCCCGCGACGTCTCCGTGAACGTCGCCGCTCTCAACAACGTCCTGCTCATCAGCGTGCCGGGCGAGATGACGGGAGAACTGGGACTGGAATTGAAGGAAGCCTCCTCCCGGATGGGATTCCGGCCTTTGATCGCGGGGTACACCAACGGCTACATCGGCTATATCATTCCGGAAAAATATTACGGCTCGGACCATTATGAGGCCGGGGTCTCGTTTTTCGGACCCAAGGCCGACCGCTTTTTCAAACAATACGCTCTCTATCAAATCCGTTATTTGGCGGAGGCGGGACCATCAACCGTTCCGGCCCGGTCCGAGAATCCGCGAGGCACCGATGCGATCCTGGCCAAAGCGCGCCTGGATGAAAAGGGGCCCGTCCCCGTCCTCTTCCTCGAAGGAAACGCTTACGAAATCGGATTCCAGCACGGGCGCCTTCTTGCAGGCGACGTGCGTCGCGCCACGGACCGGATCCTCGGATATTTTCCCAAGAAATTGAAAGTCCCCGTCTTGGGGACCTGGATCACGAATTTCCTGCTGGACCGCGCCTACAGGAAAATGAAGCCGTTTATCCCGGATGAATACAAGGAGGAGATGCGCGGGCTCGCGGACGGCTCCGGGGTCCGGCTCCGGTCGATCCAGCGGGTCCATGCAATCCCGGACCTTTACTCGACCTTGTGTTCGAGCGGCGCTTTCTTCGGACGCGCCACGCGGGACGGCCGGCTGGTGCAGTTCCGCAACCTCGACTGGAACCGGGAAATCGGCATCCAGAACTACGCCTGCCTTTTCGTGGTCAAAAAGGAGGGCAAGATCCCGTTCGTCAACATCGGTTACAAGAGTTTTCTGGGCGCCCTGTCCGGGATGAATGATAAGGGGATCTCCATCGCCCAGATCGGCAGCAAATCCGACGACGAAACGCTCCGCGGCACGCCGATGCCTTTTGTTCTGAGAAAGGTCCTGGAGGAGGCCGGGGAACTGAAGGACGCCGCACGAATCGTGAAGGAGGCCAGGCGCACCGTCGGCTACAACTACGTGTTCGGCGATGCCCTGTCCAAAACGGCAGGCGCCGTGGAAACCACCGCGAGATTGGCGGCGTTCTTCCCGGCGAACGCCCCCGCGGAAAAGGAATCTTCGTACGCTTTGCCGCTGGACGATGCCGTGATGCGCTCGGATTTCGCCCTCGACGCGGCCGTGCGGGAGCGGCAGGATTGCGCGGGAGGCGATCCCTCGGAAAAAGGGCTGGAAAGTCCCCAGGGATCGGGGGCGTATGAGAAACGATACCGCGCCCAGGCCGAGTTCGTCCGCACCCGATTGGGATCGCTGGACGCGCCGGCGGTGCTGGAACTGGCAAAGAAAGTCGCGCCCGGATCTAACGTCCAAAGCGTCGTCTATCAGTATCCGGATTTCTGGGTCGCCAACGCCCAGGGAGAACTTCCGGCCGCGGAGTCGGGTTACAACCGGTTCAATCTGAAGGACCTTTTCGAGAAAAAATAAACCACTTTTTTCCGCTCGGGCGGGGAGGGGCAAACCGGGCCCGGTAAAATCTCAACGCTCGATACTTGAGATACGGCGACGCCAGGATCGTGCCGTAATGACCGAGCGGCGTGAAAATCACTTCCGGCTTCCCCAAGGATTCCCACAACTGCCGCGCGTACCGCCGCGCCACCACTCGGTCGAAGTATGCGATCACGAACAGCACCCGCTCCGGATCGATGTGAGGCGCCAGGTCGAGGATGTCTCTTTCAATCGCTTCCTTGAGCGCCGCGCGTAAAGTTTCCGGAGTGTATCCCTGCTCCTCCGATGCCGTGCGAATGTACTTTTTGATGGCCTTCTCTTCCGAATCGACGATGAGGTCCGCCAGCGGGCCGCCTGCCATGGCGATGATGTGGCATTTGACCCTCGGCTCCACCGCCGCGGTGTAGGTGTTGACGATCCCGCCGTAGCTGATGCCGAAGGAGCCGAACTTGGCCGAATCGTTCTCGGGCTGGCGAATAAGCCAGTCCAGCGCCTGACGCGTCCGGATCACGCTTTTCCGGAGGTAACGGTCCACCTGGTCCAGTTCCTGGTCCGATTCATAGCGCGGCTTGCGCCGGTGGACAATGGCGGCGTTCATGCCGTGGGAGGCGAAATAAGCGGCGAACCAGTCGACGACCATGTTTCCCCCCAAGATGGGAGAAACCAGAATCAAGGGTTTCTTGCCCTCCCCCGCCGCCCGGTAATAATCGATTTTGACGGTGTATTCCAATTCGAGATCGCGCGCCCCTTTGAGGTCGTTCTCGGCATATTTCTTTTCCACTTCCCGGCGCATCTCCTCCACCGGCCGCGGGACCAGGTCGGAAGGCATATGAAGATCGAAGCTGACTTCCGTCACCGTGTATTTCCGTTTCTCTTCGAGCGGTTTCTCCACCGCTTCGACGGAGGCCTCCGGATAGCTAAACAGCGTCTCCAATTCCTCGGAAAGGGCTTGCTGAGGACGGTCGGGCGTGTCGGGGCGGTAATGAAGACAGGCGGAAAAAAGAAATGGAATCAGGGCGAAAGCAAAAACGGCGACTATCTTACGTAAATCGGGTTGGAAATGATCCATAATCTTTTCCGGCGGTAAACCTCGACCCGGTAAATGCCGGGCTCCCGCGCCGGCGCCGTCAGGGCGTCGGACTTCTTCTCCACCCATAAACGGCCGTCTTTCCAAATCTGGATCCGCCCCGTCCGGGGAAGAAAAACTCTCAGTCGGAGATCGGGATCGGCGTCAATTTCGTCTCCCATGATCGCCTGTTTCCCGCCGCCTTCCGCCAGGAACAGGAAATTTTTCACAGGGGTGACTATGTCAAAGCTAACATAGGCGTGCCCTTTTTGCAAAGCGTCGAGGACCGCCTTTTCCGAAAGGTCCGAGGTCCAAACATGCGTTTGGACGGTCCTGAACATCGTGGTGTACCGGTCGAGCGGGCGGCCCAGGACGCGGACCTTCTGATGGGCGTCCACGGCGCCCACGCCGACTATTTTCCTTTCCCCGAGAAGGTCGTCCCAGCGAACCAGGAAGCGCCCCGGGAGATCCAGGACCGAACGGTAAAACAGACGCGGCGCGAGAAAAAGCACTTTGGGGCCCACCCACATCATTCTTTCGTGATAGATGTCGGCGGCGAGATTGTAGACCTCGAGACCGGTGACCGGTCCGGCGGACCAATCCGCCCACGGCGTCCGCACCGACTCGCCATGGGCAATAAAACTGAGCCCGCCGCGACGCGCCACTTCTTTCAGAAATTCGGACGGAGGAAGCGTGGAATCTATCTCTTCTTCCAGGCCCAGCACGCACACATGCCCGGCCGCGGTCGAAACTTCGTTGCCGATGATCACCAGCGTGGGGCCGTAAAATCCCTGCATTTTTTGGCGCAGGCCCTCCAGCGTGTTGTGGTCCGTCACCACCACAAACTCCACCCCGGCCTTTTGCGCCGCGCGGGCGATCTCGTCGAAACGCCCCTTCGAATCGTGGGAGTAACGCGAATGGACATGAAAGACGCCGCTGTAATCTCTGAGTTCGCCGGCTTCCACCCGCTCGGCGTAACTCCGGCCGCGCCGCGGAAGGTCGAGGAAAGGCATCGTCGCGCAGCCCGCCAGGAGCGCGAGGCCGAGAGGAAAAAGGAGGAAAAAGCTTTTTTTCACGGGATCAGGCGGTTTGGGTATCGTCTTCCCGCTTGCGGGTCATCCGGTTGACGAGGAATTGGGTCAGGAGCGCCCCCCCGACTTGCATCAACGAATTCCCTCCCTGCCCCTGCGGGTAGGCGGCCTGCGGATCGGCGGCCCCGCCGGACGAAAACAGAGGGAAATTCATGCTGGGCCGCGCCGGGTTCCCGAAAGGATCGCGCGAGTACGGATTGTTCGGATCCCCTTCGGAGGAAAATCCCATCGAGTTGCGCTGACGCTCATACCAGGTCAGCTGGTCCAGATTCACGCGGGCCTGGCGGTTGTCCGGATCGGCCTCCAGCGCGCGCTCGAAAGCGCGGCCGGCCTCGTCGAAACGTCCCTGTTTCTCGAGCAGCACGCCTAGATTGTTCCAAGACGTGGAATTGCCCGGCTCGAGGGAGAGAGCGCCCTGAAAGGCCTCCTCCGCGCGGGCATAGTCCCCCATGTCGAAATACGTCGCGCCCAGCCCGTTCATGGCCTCGGTGTTGTTGGGATCGATCTGAAGGGCGGATTCAAATTCGCGCACGGCCTGCGGATGATTGCGCGTGCGGTAATTCAGGTTGCCCAAACCGATGTAGACCCGGGGATCGCGCGGCTCAATGGATTTGGCGGTTTCGAATTCCTGCCGGGCCAGCTCGAATTTTTCCTGTTTGACCAGCAAAAGACCGCGGTAAAGCCGCGCTTCCATGAGGCGCGGATTGACGGCCAGCGCCTTCTGATAATAAAATTCCGCCTGATCGAATTCCTCCTGCTTCATGGCGATGCGGCCCAGGTAATAATAGGTATACGGGTCGTTGTTCGCGAGCCCCAGGCTTTCCCGGAGGGCCTCCCGGGCCTCGTCATACCGGTCGATTTCGAAAAACAACACCCCGAGGTTCCGGTGGATCACCGCGTTGGACGGTTCCAGGCGGCTGGCCTCCTGATAGGCCCGGATGGCTTCCTCCGTTTGCCCGCTGCTGCGGTACCGGGCCGCCTGGTCCATCAGGGCCTGCACCTCGGCCAGGCTCGAGGCCGGAGCGGCAAGACCGGCGGCGGGGCTCGCGCTCAAACACAAGGCGGTGAGGAAAGCGACAACTTTTGTCTTCATGCTAATTTTTGAGGACCGTCAGGATGATGGGGTAGGCGATCACCAGATCCCCGTTCAACAGGATCTCCACGAAATATTTCCCCGCGTCGGGGAACACGATCCCGTCAAAACGGTTGATGGAGGTGTGGTAATGGTCGATGCTCTTGAGCTCGAATGAATTTTCCTTGCTCTGAATCAGCGTCGCTCCGGTCTCTTCCTGGATCACCCGGATCTTTTCCGTGAAATCGCCGACCCCCTTGCACCAGCGGTCCGCGATGTATAGTTTAGGATGTTTCAAAGGAAACCTCAAACCGCCGATGGTCTCGAAAAGTCCGAGGAACATGAATTTGCCGTTGTCTTCCCGGCGGATATCGTCGCACAGGATCGAAAACTGCAGGGTGGGTTTAATGTCGATGGTGGCCACGGAAAGGACCGACTACTTTTTTTTGGCCGGATAGTCCCATACGAACTCGGGCTCGATCACCGGAAGGTAATCGCCCGGCCAGGGAAACGGGAAGGTGAGAATTTCATAAAGTCCGGCGCCCGTGCGTCTGACGGTGTAATAGAAACTCTTTCCCAGACCATACACCCACGGGGGGACGAACGAACCGCCGTCGCGTTCCCGCAGGTGATAAAAAAATTCGAGGCCGCCGGTGAGGGTGTTCGCGGTTCCCCGCTGCAATTTTCGCCACGGCGAACCCTGGGGGCTGAAGGTGTCCTGCGCCGGCAAGGGAGGGGCCGCGGCCAGAAATAAAATCAGGGCCGCTCCGGCGAAAGCCGCTATTCTTCTCTTTTTTCCCATCTGACGACGCGCCCGTTTTGGAACCACACCAGCCAATATTCCTTTTTCTCTCCGTAAGCGGGCTCAGCGGCGAAGTATTTCCAAACCTGCATTGGGCCGACGAGCTCAACCGCCAGGGGATCGCCCCACCGGCTGAGGACCGCCTGCTCTTCCAGACCCTCGGTAAACGGAGCGGTCCCCTTGAATCGGTAAGTCTTGAAATAAAATCCGCACCCGGCGACTGCCAGCCAAAGGGCCGCCGCGAGGACCGCGCCCTTCAACCGGATCATGCGGGATTAGCGATCCCGCGATTCTCCTTGCGGGGTGATCTTCGGGCCCGGAGACTGCCAAACGTATTCCGGCTGGATCACCGGTTTGTAACCTTCCGGGAAAGGAATCGGGAACGTGATGATTTCGTAGGCGCCGACGATGATGCGCAGCGCGGTCATTCCGATCCCCTGGGCCAGTCCGCCGGTCCAGCCGACGAGCACGCCCTGGTCTTCGGTCACGTTCTGCACGTTCAGGGGAACTTCCAGCGGCGAGGTCAGCACGTTGGCAAGACCGCGGGCCAGTTTGTCGCCGATGTTGTATTCCGAGCCCTCGGACTCGTACGTCGTGGTCACGGAAGAACTGTAGGTCGTGACCTGCGATTGCGGCTCCGAGATGGCCTGCGCGGCGGGCGCCTGATAGGCGGGCGCGGGGTCCTTGGGGCCGACGTCGGCCAGCGCGTTGACAGCGGTGAATGAAAATAATAGGGCGGTGAGGATTGCAAACCGAAACTCGTTACGCATGGACGTTCCCTCCTTGAAGTTTTTTAACGAAAATGATCAAACCGCAAGATTATCGCATTCTAACCGGGAGATGAGCAAGGGGATTTTTAACTGATTTCGTACCAGACGGCCTCGGGCCGGCAGAACAACCGGAAGGAAAAAAACCGGCCTTCTCCGACGCCCCGGGACGTGTACGTGACGGTGTCGCGGTAATGGTTCAGCCCGGCGATGAATTTCCGCCCCATCTTGGAGTGGGAGTACAGCGGCAAGGGGCCCAGAAAAGGAAGGGCCACCTGCCCGCCGTGCGTGTGGCCGCCGAGCGCCAAATCGACCCGGTGCCCGTTCAATCTCGGGAGCACGTCGATGGTGTGGGTGAGCAGGATCCGGGCGGCAGCGCCGTTCAGATTTTGAAATGCCCGTTCTATGTCCGCTTTACGGGTGACCGGATCATCCAGCCCGATCAGCGAGATTTCCTCCCCTTCCGTGAGCAAGGTCACGTTTTCGTTCACCAGAACGCGGCACCCGGATTCTTGAAGGCGCTTTTTAAGCCGTTCGACATCGTTCTTTTTCTGGGGCGTGACATAGCGGCCGACGGCGGTCAGCAGGAAACCAACGATCTCTTTGCCCGTGTAATCATAATGATCGTGGTTTCCGAGCACGGCGTAGACGCCGCCCGGGGCGCGGAGCTGCGAAACCGCCTCGGCGCATTCCTCGATCCCGTCGTTGTTTTCAATCAGGTCTCCGGTGAGGAAGATAAAATCCGGTTTGAGCCCGCTCACGGTCCTGAAGAAACGGCGCAACGTCTTCAAATGGAGCGGGAAGTGGCTGTCCGACAGATGAAGGACGGTGACCGGGCGCTTGAGCGGAGTCTTCAGGCGAATGGGGACTTTGCGGATACGGAGCCATCTCGGCTCGACCACAAAACTCCAAACTACCAACAGGAGAGCGATTACAAACAATGTCGTCATGGGCTGATCGATCCCGGAATAAATACGGCAAGAATTGAAAAAATATTATACTATAAATC
>JACQVP010000046.1 GCA_016209715.1 Candidatus Omnitrophota bacterium | reverse complement strand
GTCCAATAGTCCGAAACTACAAGTTTCGGACTGCTTATGCACTCAGCCAAAGTGCTGAGTGCAGTGTGAAATTGGAGTCCTGAATGCCCGGCAAGATCACCGAAAGGACAAACATGAAATTTTCAAGATATCTGTGTTTCTGGCTGTGGGCGGCCGTTTTCTTGGGGGCGGGCGCCGCGCCGGCGCATGCGGCCGGCAAACTGAAGATCGTCGCGACCACGAGCACTTTCGCCAGTCTGGCGGAGTCGGTCGCCGGCGAGCGGGCGGAGATTTATTTCATCGCCTCGCCGAAGCAGAATATCCATTACATCGAGCCCACGCCGAAGGACGTCCTGAAGGTCAAGCGTGCGGACGTTTTCATTCATGCCGGTCTCGACCTGGAATTGGCCTGGCGGGAACCGCTGCTCCACGCGGCGGCCAATCCGCTTTTTCTCGGAGGCGGGAAGCAGGCGATCGATGTGTCGAAGGGCGTCGTCTTCAAGGACGTCCCGGCGAGCATTTCCCGCGCCGCCGGAGACATCCATCTCTACGGTAACCCGCATTACTGGATGGATCCCGAGAACGCGAAGGTCATCGTCCGGAATATCGCCGAAGGGCTGGCCGCGGTCCGTCCGGAGGAGGCGGATCATTACCGGGAAAATGCGCGGCGCCTGACGGCCGAGATCGACGCCAAGCTCGCGGAATGGATGACCCGGCTCGCGCCGTTCAAAGGGGAGCCCGTCGTCACGTATCACCGGAACTGGATCTATTTCACCGAACGGTTCGGCTTCGCCGTCGTCGGCGAGCTGGAACCGAAACCGGGGATCCCGCCCCTTCCCAAGCACCTGGCCGGGCTCGAGAAGACCATGAGAGAAAAATCGGTGAAGGTGATTTTCAGAGAGTCTTACGAGGAATCCCGCAGCACCCGGAAGCTGGCCGAGGAAACCGGCGCCAAGGTCCTCTGGCTGGTCCAGTCCGTGGGAGAGTACAAAGAAATCGGAGATTATATTTCCATGATGGAATATAATGTCCGCACACTCGAAAACGCTCTGGGCGCCGCGAGGTAAGCACCGAATGCAGGACTTTTTAGTTTTGATGTGGAAGCCGTTTCTGGCCGCCGTCGTTCTGACCGGAATCCACGGCTACCTTGGCATCCACGTCGTGGAACGCCAGATCATTTTCGTGGACCTCGCCCTCGCCCAAATCGCCGCGCTCGGAGCGACGGCCGCCTACCTGTTCGGTTTTGACCTCCACAGCCCGGCCACGTACTGGTTTTCCCTGGGCGCCACGTTCCTCGGCGCCGTGATCTTCTCGACCACGCGCTCCCGGAATGAACGGGTCCCCCAGGAAGCGGTGATCGGCATCGTGTATGCCGTTTCGGCCGCCGCCGCCGTGCTCATCCTCAGCCGCAGCGCCGAAGGCGACGAGCACATCCGTTACATGCTGGTGGGCAATATCCTCCTCGTCGGCGGCCCGGAAATCCTGAAAATGGCGCTTCTCTACGGGGCCGTGGGGCTCTTTCACTGGATTTTCCGGAAGACCTTTCTTTTGATTTCCTCCCGTCCCGAAGAGGCCTTCGCGAAGGGAATACGGGTCAGAGTGTGGGATCTCTTGTTCTATCTCACGTTCGGCTTGGTCGTCACGAGCTCGGTGCAAATCGCGGGGGTCCTGCTCGTATTTTCCTATCTGATCGTTCCCGCAGTGGCCGCGATCCTGTTCGCCCGGCGTCTTTCCAGCCGCCTGTTTTTAGGATGGGGACTGGGGGCAGGGACGAGCCTGGCCGGGCTCGCCTGCTCGTATTGGCTGGATCTTCCGACGGGGGCGGCGATCGTGTGCGCGTTCGGCGTGGTCTTGGCGGCGCTCACGGTCATGAGGCGGGCGGTCCGATGATCCGTAAAATTTCTTTGCTCGCGGCCCTGACGCTTTCGTTTTTCCGCTCTCCCGCCGGATGGGCCGATCCGATCGACCTCCAAAGCCGGGAGCGCGTCCTCGCGGCATACGCCGGCGCGAACCGGGCCGACGCGCGGCGACAGATCGACCAATACCTGGCCGATCACCCGGCGGACGCCGACATTTGGGGCCTGTCGGGAGACCTCTATTCCGACGGCGGAGACGCGAAGTCCGCCGAAAAAAGTTACCGCCGCGCCCTCGCCCTCCGCCCCGAATCTCCCTGGTGGCGGTTCTCTTTGGCCCGTCTCGCGGCCGCCTCCGGCAAATGGAAGACCGCCCGCGGCCACCTGGAAAAACTGGTGTCTTTGCACCCGGAACTCCTCCGGCCGCGCGCCGAATTGTGCGGAATTTATATGCGACAGGGCACCTTCCGGAAGTGCTCGGAACTTCTCCGCGGCTTCGCCCCCGGCGGCGTCGAGGACGTCGAATTCGCGCTGGTGGCGGCCGCATATTATATGAAGATCCGCCGGCACCGGACCGCCGCGCGGTGGATTGACCGGGCGCTCGCGTTGGCCCCGGACGAGCCGGAGATCCGCAATCTCCGCTACGTGAATCAGATGCATCTGGGCCGCATCGTCCTGGACGAGATCCGTAAACGGGAGCGCGGAGTGAAAAGCTCTCTCGCCGAGCATTACCGCAAGGCCATGATCCTGATGGAATCGGGCAACATGCTCCAGGCCAAGGAAAAGATCCGCTGGCTCAGCCGCTATTATCCGGAAGACCTTGATCTCAAGCTCATGTCCGCCGTGATCGAGGGAGAGCTCGGCCGTTTGGACGAGGCCGTCCGCGCGCTCGAGGACCTCTCGCATCAAAAGACGGACAAGATCACGGTCCTCGAGATGGCGCAGGAAATGCACCGGGAATACGTGGAGCAAAGGAAATTCGAGCAGCGTTTCCGGGCCGCGGACTGGGAGGCGGCCGAAGAGGTGGAGACGCGGTATTTCAAGATTCGCAGCAACGTCCGCTGGACCTACGCGGAGGAGTTCCCGGACATTTTCGACCAGTACGCGGAGCGCCTTTTCCGGGAGCTGGCCCCTTTGACGGGGCCGGTCGCGATAAAAAAGAAATGCCGGCTCCTGATTTATGCCGACAAGGAGTCCTTTGTCCGCGAGGCTTATGACTACCTTTTTTCGGACGCGGTTTTCTTCGCCGGCGTCTATGCGGGAGAACGGAACTCCATTTATTATCACTTCAATAAAGAGCTGATGGCCGCGGGCGTCGTTCACGAGATCGCGCATTGGGCGCTGCACAACGCCACCGAAAATCTTCCTTCCTGGCTGGACGAAGGGATCTCTGACTATCTGGGCATGAAGATCGCGGGACAGGACTTGCTGGAAAAGAGGCTGGAGGAAAAACGGTATCTGGAGCAATTGCGGCGGTTCGGGAATTGGCCGGAGCTGGAGCTGATCGTCGCTCTCCGCGACTACTCGGCGCGTTCGTATCTGCTGTGGCGCACCGCCGCCCGGTTTATGTTCGAGTTCGAAAACGGAAAATACCTGCCCCCTCTGAAGAAATACCTGGAGCTGCTGGACACCGAAAAATTCGAAAAAGACCCCTTCCGCGAGGCCTTTGCCGGGGTCTGGCAAAGCCTCCAAAAGGATTGGAATTCCTTCACCGAATAAGCCAATCCCCGATAGC
>JACQVP010000043.1 GCA_016209715.1 Candidatus Omnitrophota bacterium | reverse complement strand
TCCTGAAGTTTCCCGGCGAACGCTTGCCGAATAGTTCATCCAGCTCCGAGACGATGAACTGCATGCGCCGGGCGATCCGGTCCGTCGCGCTTTCAAATCCGTGATAAGCCGCCATGGACGGAATGGCGATCACCAGGCCGAAAACGGTGGTGATCAGGGCCTCCCAGATTCCCGAGGCCAGGTCGCCTGCCTGCACCTGACCGCCCAAAAGTTCAATCCGGTGAAAGGCGGTCACCAGCCCGGTGACGGTGCCCAGAAGGCCGAGCAGAGGCGCCAGATGAGCCACGGCGGCCAGCCCCCGGAGTCGGGACTCGACGGCTTCCAGCGCGAAGGAGCCTTCGCGCTTCAGGATTTCATTCCGTTTGAAATCGTCGTTCAGGTTCTTCAGATATTGCTCGGCGATGCGCGGCACCGGATTGGCGTGCTTGCGGCAGTAGACGGTCGCGCCTTTCTTGTCTCCTTCCGCCAGCAACCTCCGGAGTTCGCGGGAAAAGCGGCCGTAGTCCAGGCGCAGCCGGAAAAAATACCATGATTTCTCCAGCATGATCGCAATCCCCACCACGGAACAGGCCAGAAGCGGCCACATGGCGAAACCGCCCTTCAGAAACAATTCCCACAAATTCTGGTCCCAGAAAATCACGATCGCTCCTTCCCGCCTCAGCCGGCGTAACCGCCCTGGTTGAGGTCCGCCGCCCCCGGCTCCGCGCCGATCCATCGAGAGGGGGTGCCGAGGCTCAATTTGAAGCCTCCGTAAATATTCCGTTCATACGCCGGGTCGATCCCGGACCCCGTGATCCGGGAGTAGTATTCTTCATCGAACAGGTTGTTGATCCCGCCGAAGACGCTCAGGTCCAGCGCCTTCACGAGGTCCTTGACGAGCAGGACCTCCGCCGTCAGGTCCCAGACCTTATAGGAAGGGACCTTCCGGTTCAGGGTGCTCGAGTCATCGGCAAAATGGTCGCTCACGAACGTGCTCGTCAGCGCCGTTTTCACGCGGTCGCGCCAGTTTTGCTGGACACCGAACCGCAGGTTGGATTTCGGCGCGAACGCCGGCGCCCGGCCCTCGTTCGGCCCCTTGTAAAATTCCGCGTCTAAAAGCGTCCAGGCGATGAAGGGCGACAAGGACCCGATCTCTTTGCCCAGTTCGCTGCGGTTGAGAAAATCCCAGAATCCGACGACATCGGCTTCCATCGCCAATTCGATGCCGTGATGCCGGGCGTCGCCGACGTTCTCCACGGAATTGCCGGACGTCCCGATCTGGTCCCGGAAATCGATCAGAAAATAATCCACGTCCCAGCTGAAGAACGGGACGGGCTTGCCGCGGACGCCGAAGTCGTATTGCCAGGCGAACCCTTCCTGGAGGTCCTGATCGACGGTCTGGCTCGCGCCGGTGGGCACCGATTCCGCGAAAAGCTGCGGCCGGTACGACTGGGTGATATTGGAATAGACCGTGACCGCCTTCGCGATGTCATAGGCGAGGCCCAAGCCGAAGAGCGGCACCGAATCGAACGTCTGCCGGTCGGTGAGATCTGCCCGGTTCACGTTGGCGTGCTCTTCGATCCTCTGCCAGTAATTTTCCCAGCGCACGCCGGGCGTGACGGAAAGATTTCCCCAGCGAAAAAGATTCTCCGCAAAAAAGGAGAGGTACCGCATGTACCGGTTGTTCTCGTTGAAGATGGTCCCCGTGTCGGCCATGGGAGAGGCGCCGCGCGCGTCGATGCGGGGGGACTTGGAAAAATAGGTGTGCGTCCCGGCAGTGAGCGTGTGGTCCCCGCCGAGCCATTCATAGTGCCTCCGGAGGCGGGGCTCGAAACCGAGGGTGTAAAAATTCTGCTCCTGGACGTCGTTCGAATTGGCCGCCGCGCCGGTCGGCACCGTGCCGAAACCGCCGCCCCGCTGGCGCCTGCTCCAGCGGCGGTAATTGCCGCCGTAGAGCCGGAAATCGAACTGTGTCTTCTCCGAAAACTCGTGCTCGTAAATCAGGGAGGCCTGGCGCC
Organism: Candidatus Omnitrophota bacterium; assembly: GCA_016209715.1. Lineage (GTDB taxonomy): Bacteria > Omnitrophota > Omnitrophia > Omnitrophales > Omnitrophaceae > JACQVP01. The sequence continues at coordinate 2,332 of JACQVP010000043.1, read as the reverse complement.
GCTCCAGCCGGAACCGGTCGAATTCGCGGGTCGTGAAATTGCGGTCTTGATGGTACGTCGGATTGGTCGTCGCCGTCAGGGACAGGCCGCCCGGCTCGCCGTGCTGCTCGAAATACTCCTCATAGTTCAGGGTGAGCCTTTTGTCTCCGGTCTGATTGATCGTGACCTTCATGCCGCCGCTCAGGACCTCGAAATCGCTGTTCGCGCGGCGGAAACCGTCTCCCTGGCGCTCGTGAAAATATCCCAGATAGCCCACGGGGCCAGCCGAACCGCTCACGGATTCATACGTGGAAAAATAATGGTCCGTTCCGAATGCGTTTTCGGAGCGCGCGACGAGGGCGCGATCGACGGGGGGCTTCTGGGTCACGTAGTTGAGGGCGCCGCCCGGCTGAGGACCGTACATGAGCGCCGAGCCGCCGCGGATGAATTCGATCCGGTCGACGGTCTGCAGGAGGGGGGTGTAATACGACTCCGGATAACCGAACATGTCGGCGGCGATCGGGATGCCGTCTTTCATGACCTGCATGAATTGGGCCCGGTCGGGATTCAAGCCGCGGTAGCCGAGGCTGAAGAGCGGCGTGGTTTCCTCGCTCAGAAGGACACCCGGTACTTTGACGAGGGCCTGCCGGTAATTGTTGTTGGTGATCGCCGGCGCATCCTTGAGGCGCGTCACCGATGTTTTCTTGCCGGCATAGATCTTCGTTCCCTGCACGTCGGGAAGAAAAGGCGCCTGCGGGTCAGTCTTCGACGCCGAAACCGTGACTTCCTGGACGGAGGCGCCCGAAGGCGCCGCGGACACGGCCGCATTTCCCGCCAAACCGATGAGCACAACCAAACCTCCCAATCCCAGCCTGAATCGCATGAACTCTGTCTCCTTTCATATCTTTGGTGAAATGATCCATGGCTTGGCTGGGGACTACCTGGCTTTCGCCGTTTTACTTGTTCAGAATCAACTTGCCGCTTTTGGTGATCAAAAGTCGGTAACGGTCTTCATTGTGGATGATCATGACTTCCCGGGCGCCTTGGAACAATTCTTCGGAGCGGATGACGCTCTTCGGTCCTTCCGGGCCCCCTTCCCGCCCCTGCTCCCCGGTCGTCACAACCCCGCTTCCTTTCCGTTGGCCTGACAGTTCCGGCAGACGCCGAAAAGCCGGTGGTCGTGGAAGGTGAGCTTGAAGCCGTGCTCGTCGCAGGTTCTCTTCTGCAGGACCTCGATTTCCTCGCAATGGAACTCGATGAACTTCCCGCAGCGGATACACACCATGTGGTCGTGATGGCCCTTGTCGGCCGTGATTTCGTAGAAATCGCGATGGCCCTTCCCGACCGACTTCTGGATCACGCCGCTCTCAAGCAGGAGCGGGATGGTCCGGTAGACGGTGTCCCGGGAAATGCGCAGGCCTTTCTTCTTGAACCGGTCATACAGGCTGTCGGCGTCGAAATGGTTCTTGAGCCGGAGCACTTCGTCGAAAATGGTCTTCCGCTCGAAGGTGAATTTGAGCTCCCGCTGTTCCAGGAGTTCCTGAAACTTCTCTGCCAGGTGTTCTTGTGTCTTCATGGCCTGCCTCCGGGTATCAGGATTTGTTCTTATTAAGATTACATCTGAATAGGACAATATCTTAATCGCGGGAAGGAATTTGTCAATCTCTATTTATATAGGAAGGCCTTACTGGATTTTACGGTAGATCGTCCGGGAGGAGGTCCCGAGAAGCCGGGCGGCGCTTTCCTTATCGCCGTTGGCATATTTGAGCGCCTCCTCGATCATGACCCGTTCGATCTCGCTGAGGGAGGTGCCGATGGAGAAGGTGACGAAACCGGGCCGGGCCATGCCGCTCGCAATCTCGGGCGGCAGGTCGGAGGCGGCGATCTCGTTGGCGCGGCAGAGGACGACGGCCCGCTCGACCACATTTTCCAGCTCCCGGACATTGCCCCGCCAGGCGTGGTTCTCGAGGAGCCGCATGGCCTCGTCCTGAAATCCCTGGATGGCCTTGGCGTTCTTGTCGCAGTAGAGTCTCAAAAAATGGTTGGCCAACAATGTGACGTCGCTCCGGCGCTCGCGCAGGGGCGGAATCTGAATGCGGATCACGTTCAGGCGGTAATAGAGGTCTTCGCGGAAGGCCCGGTCCTTGACCTTCGCTTCGAGATCGACGTTGGTCGCGGCCAGGATGCGCACATTCGCTGTCAGCGTCTCCGTGCCCCCCACCCGCTGAAACTCGCCGTTTTCGATGAAACGCAAGAGCTTCGCCTGGAGCGCCGGGTTCATTTCGCTCACCTCGTCGAGGAACAGGGTGCCCGTGTGCGCGAGTTCAAATCGGCCGAGTTTGCGACTCTGCGC
>JACQVP010000004.1 GCA_016209715.1 Candidatus Omnitrophota bacterium | reverse complement strand
GTCGCCGTGCTGCTGATCGATGTGCTCAAGGGTTTTTTGGCAGTCCGACTCGCCGGGGCCGTATTGTACCCGGAGGGTTTTTTTCTTTCCCGGTTCCTGTTCTCGCTCCTGGCAGGCGTGGCTTCGGTATGCGGGCACAACTGGACGATTTTTTTAAGTTTCAAAGGGGGCAAAGGGGTCGCCACCTCGCTCGGAATGTCGCTGGGATTGCTGCCGGCCGCTGCCCTTTCCGCTTTCGCCCTGTGGTGGGCGGTCATGTTCTGGACCGGGTACATTTCCATTTCCTCGGTGATGGCCGCGATTTCATTTCCGTTTTGGGTGTGGCTCTTCTATCGGGGCCTCGCCGATTTCTCTCCCGCCTTCGCCGTGAGTCTTTTGTCCGCTTTGCTGATTGTTTTCATGCATCGCTCGAATCTCAGCCGCCTGCGAAACGGAACGGAGAACAAGGTTTGGAAACGGCGCCCTTGATGATGATTCAACAAATACATATTGACAAAAACACATTTTTACGGTAATGATTTTTTCCCTGCCATTCCTTCTCAGAAAGGAATTGACTCCATGGAACCCATTAGGGATTTTTTGTTCACCTTTCCGTATCACGAAAACGACCAGGTTCGTCTTTCCGCGGGTTATTACAAGAGCAAGCTATATCTAGACCTGCGAATTTTTTTCCGGCACCGGGAATCGAATGAATTCCGGCCCACGAAAAAGGGAATCACGCTGAGTTCAGAGTTCCTGCCTGAGCTCAAGCGGGCCCTCGAATACGCCGAACAGGCCTTGGCCCAGCCCGGTGCCTCAGCGACGGAGTAGCCATCTTTTCCGCTTTACAAACAATGGCGGGAAGGTATAATACTGGCATCCGAACTCATTTAAAACAAATAGGTTACAATCACCCGTGAAGGAGGATTCATGTCCGAGATCAAAAAAAAGCAGCCGGAGAAGGAAGCTTTGAGAAAAGAAGATTTAAATAAGCAGAAACAAAAAGAATCCCAGGAAAAGCAGAAGGCGCTCGAGCTTACCCTGATGCAAATCGAGAAGCAATTCGGGAAGGGCGCGATCATGAAGCTCGGCCAGGAGGAGCGGACCGACGTGCAAGCCATTCCAACGGGCGCCATCACGCTCGATGTCGCGATTGGCATTGGCGGAGTGCCGCGCGGCCGCGTCGTCGAGATCTTCGGACCGGAGTCGAGCGGTAAAACCACCCTCACGCTGAGCATTATCGCCCAGGTGCAGAAGTTGGGAGGCGTGGCGGCGTTCATTGATGCCGAGCACGCCCTGGATCCGCTGTATTCCGAGAAGTTGGGGGTCAAGCTCGACGACCTCCTCATTTCCCAGCCGGACACGGGCGAGCAGGCCCTGCAAATCGCGGAAATGCTTGTGCGCTCGAACGCCGTGGACGTGGTCGTGGTCGATTCCGTCGCCGCTCTCGTGCCCCGGGCCGAAATCGAAGGAGACATGGGCGATTCTCACATGGGCCTTCAGGCCCGCCTGATGTCGCAGGCCTTGAGAAAGCTCACCGCGATCATCAACCGCTCGAAGACTTGCGTGATCTTCATCAATCAGATCCGGGACAAGATCGGCGTGATGTTCGGGAATCCGGAGACGACGCCTGGAGGAAAGGCCTTGAAATTTTACGCGTCCGTGCGGCTGGACATACGCCGCATCGCCTCCCTCAAAAAAGGCGACGAGGTGATTGGAAACCGCGTCCGGGTCAAGGTCGTGAAAAACAAAGTTGCCCCTCCGTTCCGCAACGCAGAGTTCGATATCCTGTTCGACGAGGGGATTTCCCGCTCGAGCACGGTCATCGACGCGGGGCTCAACACGCAGGTGCTCGACAAGCAGGGGACTTGGATCTCGTATCAGGCTGAAAAGCTCGGCCAGGGACGGGATGCCGCCCGTTTGTTCCTGAAGGACAATGTAAAACTCCTCGACGAGATCGAGGGAAAAGTGAAGGAGAAGATGCTGGCTGTGGTCCCCGCCGGCCCGAAAAGTGACGGGGAACGGAACGACGAGGATTGATGGAGGACAGCCCTTACCAGAAGGCTTTTGACCACGCTCTGAAACTGCTCGCCATCCGCAAGAGGACCGTCCGGCAACTCGAGCATAGACTGGAAGAGAAGAGCTTCGATTCTTCCGTCATCCGGGAGGTGGTAGCGAGGCTGAAAGAGAATAAGCTTCTGGACGACTCCGATTTTGCCCGCGAGTTCGTCACCGAAAAGATGAGCCGGGGCTCCGCGGGCCGTTTGAAGCTCACCGCCGCCCTTCGGCAAAAAGGGATCTCCGAATCGATCGTGAAGAAAACGGTCGCGGAGCTCGATCCGGAAGCCGAGTATCAGGCCGCGCTGAACTTGGCGCTTCATAAAGCCGAGTCTCTCGGCGGCATGGAACGCGTGCGTAAACAGAAGAAGATTTATGATTACTTGGCGCGCAAGGGATACCGATTTTCCCTCTGCCGCGATATTGTCAGGAAGATCCAGTGAAAGCCATGACTGAAAAAATACTATGGCCGGCCCATAAAATCCGGGCGACCTATTTGGACTTTTTCAAAAGCAAGGGGCACAAGGTCGTCCCGAGCGATTCGCTCATCCCGCAGGGAGACCCGACGCTTCTCTTCACCGGTGCGGGCATGAATCAGTTCAAAGAATATTTCTTGGGCGTGAAGAAGGACCTTCGCCGGGCCGCGAGCTCCCAGAAATGCATCCGCACCGGCGATCTGGACCGGGTCGGAGAAACGCCTTATCATCACTCGTTCTTTGAGATGCTCGGAAATTTTTCCTTCGGTGACTATTTTAAGGAGGAGGCGATCGAATGGGCTTTTGAGCTCCTGCTGGAGCGATTCGGTGTTCCGCGCGAACGTTTGCGCGTCAGCGTCCACCAGGACGACGAGGAGGCTTTGAGAATCTGGCGGGACCGGATCAAGGTGCCGGAAAATTGGATCAGGAAGCTCGGCGATGACTCCAACTTCTGGCCCGCCGACGCCATCCAACAGGGGCCGAACGGACCCTGCGGGCCTTGCTCGGAACTCTTTTATGACCAGGGCCCCTCTTATGGGTGCGGCCGGCCGCAATGCGATGTGGATTGCGATTGCGGCAGGTTCGCCGAAATCTGGAACCTGGTTTTCACGCAGTATGACCGTCAAGACGGCGGGAGGCTGGTCCCCCTGGCGGCAAAGAACATCGACACCGGATCGGGTCTGGAGCGGCTGGCGTGCATGCTGCAAGGGAAACGGAACAATTTCGAGATCGATATCCTGGCGCCGCTCGTCGAGGACATTAAAAGGCCGGCAGCCGACCCTCAGCGGGCCAATCACGCGGCGGCGTGCACCATCGCCGATCACGCACGCGCTGCCACTTTCGCCATCGGAGACGGCGTCACGCCGTCCAACGAAGGCCGCGGGTATGTCATTCGCAAACTGATCCGCAGGGCGGTTTGGAAGTACCAAAAGGAAGTCGCGACCGGCTGTTTTTTGCCGGACCTCGCCGCGCGGGTGGCGGAGATCATGAGGGAGCCCTATCCCTCTTTGACGAGGGACTTGAGCCACATTCAAGTGGTCCTCGAGGGCGAGGAAAAGCGTTTTTTGAACACGCTGGAGGAGGGCCAGGCAAAGCTGGAGGACTTGATCACGCAGGCTCAAAAAACCGGCCGCAAGCAGATCGGGGCCGAGTCCGCTTTCAAACTTTATGACACCTACGGATTTCCGGACGAATTGACGGTCAGCATCGCGCGGACCTCCGGCATCGGCGTGGATTTGGAAGGTTTTCAAAAACTGATGGAAGAGCAAAGGAAGAGGGCCAAGGAGGCGAGCAAGATCGCGGATTCAATTTTCGTGGCCGGCGAATCCAATCCCCGCCTGGAAAAGATCGCTCCTTCCGTATTCACGGGTTATGAAATGCTCACCGAAAGAGCCAAGGTCCTTTTTTTGGATTTGAACGGCGCCGAAGGATGGGCTGTTCTTGACCGGACTCCTTTTTATGCCGAAAAGGGCGGGCAGGTCGGGGACCGTGGAACGTGGACCTGGCCGGGCGGCAAGGCCGAAGTCCTGGACACGCAGTGGAAGGAGAAATGGATCCTTCATTCCGTTCGAACGATCGAAGGGCGCTTGACCGAGGGCGAGGCCGTGACGGCGGAGGTCGATCCGGTGCTGCGCGAAAGGACGCGCCGACATCATACGGCGACGCATATTTTGCAGGCTGCCTTGAGAAAAATTCTGGGACCGCATGTCCGGCAGTTGGGGTCGTTGGTTTCTCCGGACAAGTTGCGGTTTGACTTCTCCCATCCCAAGGCGCTGACCCCGGTAGAAATCCGGCAAATCGAGGCCTTTGTGAATGAGGCGGTCTTGAACAATCTGCCGGTCGTCACGGAATTGAAGACTTACGACCAATCCCAGCAGGAGGGAGTCCTCGCTTTTTTCGGTGAAAAATACGAGGACACGGTCCGGGTCCTGGACGTGGGAAGCGGCTTGAGCAAGGAGCTTTGCGGCGGGACGCACGTGCGCCAAACCGGTGACATCGGCTCATTCATCATCGTCTCGGAGTCTTCGATCGCCAGCGGAACGAGGCGGATCGAGGCCCTGGCGGGACTGGCGGCCTTGGAATACGCCCAAAATTGCCGTCAGCAACTCGCAGACCTCGCAGCCGTGTTCCGGGCCTCAACATCGGAACTCAAGGAAAGGGCCGAAAAACTCGTTAATAAACTCAAGTCCCTCGAACGAGGGGCCCAGTCCGGGGGGGCCGCCCGGCTGGACATCGACCGGCTGGTGCAGCTGAAAACCGTCGTGAGCGGTTTGACTTTGGTTTCGGCCCAAGTGTCCGACGTCGAAGCTTCCCAATTGCGAGGGCTGAGCGACCAGCTCCGGGCCAAATTGCCCGACGACTCGGCCGTCATCTTGTTTTCCGTGACCGGTGAAACGGTCAATTTCGTGGTGGCATCGAAGTCGACTCGTCTGGATGCCGGCTCACTCACCAAGAAATTGGCGGCGGCGCTGCAAGGGAGCGGCGGAGGGAAGCGTGAGTTTGCCCAGGGCGGCGGCAAGAAGCCGGAGCTTTTGCATGAGGTCCTGAGCGGTTTGAGCGTTCTCGTGGAACAAACGATTCATTCTGTGTGAGGTTTCGATGCATGTCGTGAAGTGGGACAAAACAACCCTGAAGAAGCTGAACCGCGGCCAGCAGGCGGCGCTCGACAAGGATATTTTCAAGAAGGTCAATCGGATCCTCTGGGACGTGCGGGAGCGGGGCGATCTGGCTGTCCGCCGTTATACGCGGGAGTTTGACGGCATCGACGTTCCGCTTAAAAAGCTGCGCGTGAGCGAGGGAGAGATCAACCAGGCCTTTGAGAAGATCAACTTCCAGTTCGTGCCGCTTCTGAAAACCATCTCGGACAACGTCCGCCATTACTACGAGAAAGACTTGCGCAAATCCTTCAAGATCCGCGGCAAGGACGGCATCGTGCTGGGAAAGATTTATTCGCCGTTGTCCCGAGTGGGGATATACATTCCCGGCGGCCAGGCGCCTTTGGTGTCTACGGTCTACATGACGGTGATTCCGGCCAAGGTGGCGGGTGTGAAGGAAATCGTCATCGCGACGCCTCCCAATCGGGAAACCGGCGAAATCGATCCGCATATTTTAGCCGTGGCCAATTTGCTCGGCGTCAAGGAAATCTACCGCGTCGGCGGCGCCCAGGCCATCGCCGCCATGGCCTACGGGACGAGGACAATTCAGAAAGTAGACAAGATCGCGGGGCCCGGAAATCCCTACGTCACGGAGGCCAAACGGCAGGTCTACGGCTATGTGGACATAGATATGATCGCGGGACCCAGTGAGGTGTGCATCGTCGCCGACAGTTCCGCGGACCCCAATTTCATCACCTGCGACCTCCTGGCGCAAACGGAGCATTTCGGGGGGCTCGGTATTTTGATAACGAATTCGCGCAAAATCGCCGAAATCATGAGGAAACGCGTGGATCCGGGCTTTATTATTCAGGTCAACAGCCTGGACGAAGCCTGCGAAGCGACCAATGAAATTGCGCCGGAGCACGTGGAAATCATGACTAAAAGCCCGCAGCGGCTCTTGAAGAAGATCACGAACGCGGGCTCCATCTTCCTCGGACCGTACTCCCCGGCCGTGATCGGAGACTACATCGCGGGGCCCAGCCACGTGCTCCCGACGGGCGGCACGGCTCATTATTTCTCCGCCCTGAGCGCCGCGGATTTCATCAAAAGCGCGCAGGTGATTTCCTACACCAAGGAGGCTTTGGGCAAAGTCCGAGACCACGTCCGCAAGCTGACGGAGATGGAGGGACTCGTCCTCCATCGGATCTCCCTGGAGGCCCGTTTTGCAGACGGGGAAACAAAAAAGGAAAAAACGGAAGAGTTTGCCGATGAAAAAACGAATTAGGAAGCCGACGCGTGTCGCAGCGGTTCGCCGGAAAACCAAAGAAACGGACATTCAGGTCCGCCTAGATCTGGACGGGGCGGGCAAGTCCCGGGTGAAAACGGGGATCGGGTTTTTGGACCATATGCTGACCCTGTTTGCCAAGCACGGAATGTTTGATGTCGAGCTCCGGGCCAAGGGGGACCTCGAGGTGGACCGTCATCACACGAATGAAGACGCGGCCATCACGCTCGGCAAGGCCTTCTTCCAGGCGCTCGACGACAAGGCGGGTATTTGCCGATACGGTTTTTTCTACCTTCCGATGGGGGAGACCCTCGTGCGCGTGGCGCTCGACATCTCTGGCCGTCCGGCCGTCTACCTGACGGCCGATGTCAAATTCAACCAGCGCGGCGAGAATTACAAACTCGAAGACGCGGAGCACTTTCTGGAAAGCTTCTGCCAGCAAGCGGGTATCAATCTCCACGTTAACGTTTTGGCAGGAAAGCATCACCATCACGTCATCGAAGGTATTTTCAAAGGCTTCGCCCGTGCCCTTGACGCGGCCACCCGGGTCGACCCCCGCGTTCACGGAATTCCCTCCACCAAGGGAACCCTATAATCGTGATCCTCATCATAGATTATGGTATGAGCAACCTGAGGAGTGTGTCCAAAGCCCTCCAGAATCTTGGGGGCGAGGCCGTCGTTTCGGAAAATCCTTCTGATCTCAAAGGTGCCGCCAAGGTCATCCTGCCGGGGGTCGGGGCATTCGGCGACGCTATGAAGGAGCTCGACGCGAGAGGGTGGGTCCGCCCTCTGCTCGATTTTGCCGCATCCGGAAAGCCCCTCTTGGGCATATGCCTCGGACTTCAGCTGCTTTTCGAATCGTCCGAAGAAAACCGGACCGCCAAAGGTTTGGGGATCGTCAAGGGCGACGTCGTTCGTTTTCCTGCCTTCTTGAACTTGAAAGTCCCGCACATGGGCTGGAACCAGCTCAAGTTCAAGCAGCATGATTGCCCTCTGACGGCGGGCATTCGCGACGGACAATATGTCTATTTTGTCCACTCTTATTTTGTCCGTCCCGCGGATGAGGGATGCGTCCTTGCGGTCACGGATTACGGTCTGCCTTTTGCCAGCATGATTTGGCAAGGCAATGTATTCGGGTGCCAATTCCATCCGGAAAAAAGCCAGGAAGCGGGATTGAGCATGATTGAAAATTTCCTGCGCATGGGGGTCTAGGTGCATTTACTTCCCGCAATCGATTTAATGGGCGGCCGAGTGGTTCGCCTGATACGCGGCGAATATGACCGGGAAATCGTTTACGGTCAGGACCCGGCCGAGTTTGCCCGCCGTTATGAGGAAGAGGGGGCCGAATGGGTGCACGTGGTCGACCTGGACGGTGCGCTTCACGGCCAGGCTAGAAACCTGGACTTGGTGAAACAAATTCGGGAGGCGACCCGCTTGAAGATCGAATTCGGCGGCGGCCTGAGATCGATGGAGGATCTCGAGCGGGTCTTTTCCCTGGGAGTCGAGCGCGCCGTCGTCGGGACCAAAGCCTTGGACCGGACGTTTATGGAAGCGGTTCTCATGAAGTACGGGGAACGAATGGCCGTGGGAGTGGACATCAAGAATGGTTGGGTGCAGACCTCGGGATGGACCCGGGAATCGGGCCAGACTCTCGGGGTCTTTCTTGACTTTTTGAATGGCGCCGGTGCCCGCCAAGTGATCTGGACGAACATCGCGCGGGACGGGATGCTGCAAGGTCCCGATTTGGAGGGCTTGAACCAGGTTTTGGAGTCAGCCGGGAAGATTCAGGTCATCCTGTCGGGCGGAGTGACGTCGCCCGAAAACATCCGGGAAATTGCCGCCTTGCGTCATCCCAACCTCTGGGGATTCATTGTCGGACGGGCCCTTTATGAGGGACAATTGACCGTCCGTGAAGCTTTGTCTGTGCTGAGGAGCGTCGAATGAGTTTCGATTGGAGCCATGCGGCAGAGCGGTGGGAGGGTGCGCTCCTCTTTCTTCTGGCAACCGCCCTCGCGGCGCGCTACCTTCTCTTGAGGCCGGCGTTTCACGGCGTGAGGGAGCTGGGGAAGGACGCGTCACGGGAAATCCGCCGTCTTTACCGGGGCCGCGCCCTGGTGGGTTGGCTCGCCATTCTGGCCTCCGCCGCCCTGATCGAATGGGTGCTGTTTTTTTACTGCCCCTGCCCCCTGAGCCGCGTGGAAGCGTTTCTGGTCGCGGCGATCCTCTTCCTTTCGGGGGTTTTTCATCAATTGGCGGCCTTGCATGAAGCAACTGTGTTCGTGGCGGCCAATCGCATCGAAGAAGAGAGGGAGACAGCCTGATGCTCGCGAAGCGCATCATCCCCTGTCTCGACGTCAAGGACGGAAGAGTGGTGAAGGGCGTTCGTTTTTTGGAGCTCAGGGACGCGGGAGATCCGGTGGAATGCGCAAAGGCCTATGACCGAGACCAGGCCGACGAGCTGGTGTTTCTGGACATCACGGCCTCTCATGAGAATCGGAAAACAGTCCTTGAGATGGTGCGGAAAGTGGCCGAAAATATTTATATCCCCTTCACCGTGGGAGGCGGCATCCGCAAGATCGAGGACATCCGCGAGCTTTTGAAGGCCGGATGCGACAAAGTCTCCTTAAACACGTTTGCCCTTGATAACGAGCATTTGGTCACGGCGGCGAGCGAGCGGTTCGGTTCCCAATGCATCGTGGTCGCGATCGATTCGCGCCGTAACCCGGACGGCACTTCGTCGGTTTACACCCACGGAGGCCGCCGCCCCACCTCCTGGGACACCGTGGGCTGGGCGGTACAGGCGGAGAAACTCGGAGCGGGGGAAATCTTGCTCACGAGCATGGACGCGGACGGGACGCGAAACGGGTATGATTTAGAGATCACTCGCGCGGTGGCCGACGCGGTTTGCATCCCCGTGATCGCCTCGGGCGGCGCGGGGAAGAACTCGCATTTGTATGACGCCTTGACGGCCGGAGGCGCGGACGCGGTGCTGGCGGCGTCCATTTTCCATTACGGCGAGATTTCTATTCCGGCCGCAAAAAAATATTTGATCGAACGAGGGATTGCAATCCGGACGTAAGGGAGGAGAACGATGATTCAATTGAAGACGGACGACAGAGGCCTTTTTCCCGCAGTGATTCAGGACGCTCAATCCAACGAGGTCCTGATGGTCGCTTACATGAACGAGGAGTCTTTGAAGAAAACGCTGGAAACCAAGATGACCCATTTTTATTCCCGTTCCCGGAGAAAGTTCTGGCTCAAAGGGGAGTCCTCGGGGCACGTGCAAGTCGTGAAGGAGATCCTCACCGACTGCGACCGGGACACGCTGGTCATTCGCGTCGAACAGAAGGGCGGGGCTTGCCATCTCGGC
>JACQVP010000041.1 GCA_016209715.1 Candidatus Omnitrophota bacterium | reverse complement strand
TTCCTCCAATTGGCTGACGAAAGCGAACACACGGGACATCGACTCCGCCGTTCCCACCAGAAGGATGTTCCCCTCGCTGTCGTAGCCGAAACTGGCCAGGTAGAGGTCCTCCCCGATCAGTCCGGTGACGATATCGAAGATGTAAAGGCCCCGGCCCCGGTTCTCCAGGAGCTTCCGGACCACCCGGTTCTTGGTCGAGATCGATTCCAGCTTCCGCGCCTCGGGGAAAATAGACTGATGATAATGCTCGATTTTCTCGGCCTTCACGCTCCGGAAATAAATGCGGCTGGCAAGGAAGAGGCTGATCACCAGGAAAACCGTCATGATGAGAACGCCGAGCGTGATGATGTCCTTGCTGCTCTCGCGGAAGACGCGCTTGAGCTTGATCTCCTTGGGCAGGACGTCGAGTTTGGTGGACGAGGCCGTGGCCACGCAGGACAAAAGGTCGAAGAGCGAGACGGGCCCCGCCGCGGCAAGCGCCTTCTGGGCCTTTGCCGAATAAACGAAACGCTGCGAGGGGTCGAGGATTTCGACGCGGCCCTCGGGCTCCTTGAGAGGCGGCACCCCGAGCCGTATCGAATCCGCCAGGCCCTTGATCTCCGACGGCTCGCCCGTCAGCACCAGGTATTTGATCGGCCGCCCGACGCCCTGGTCCTGGTACGCCGCCAGTGACTGGTTCAGCTCTTTCAGGAAATCTTCCTCCGCCGCGGCCCGGTCCAGCTGAAAATGGGAAGACCCCACGGGGAGGTTCCGGACGAACACCATCTGATTGCGGTCGATCACCGTCAAGTCCGAAGATTCCTCGCCGACCTGGATCCCCGCCACCGCGTTCAGATCCGCCTCGGCACCCGCCTGCTCGAGATAAATTTTCGCCATGGCTTCGGACGCGATGCCGATCTTCAGCACGGGAATCCCGGCGTTCTCGAAAATCCGGAACCCCCGCTCCGCCACTTTGCGGTTCACGATCACCAGAAAAACACTCGTGTAATGCTGGGCCGGCGTCGCCATGCACAGGAAATCGATCACGATTTCGTCCCGGGAGTACGGGGTGAAACGCCCCGCCTGCAGGTCGATGATCTTCGAAATTTCTTCCATCTCCGTGGATGGGATGTCCACGTTCTTCGAAATGAAAAGCCGGGAGGGGATGCTCAGGATCACGCGAGGATGCTCGATCTTTTCGGCGGCGAAATATTTGACGAGGAAACGGGTGATTTCGTCTTCGGTCCCGGTCTCGAATTTTTGACTGACGACGTCGTCCACCGAGAACTTGCCGCCCGCTTCATGGACGCGAACCAGGCGCAGCACCGGGCCGGTCAGATCGGCCGCGATCCAGTCATTGACTTTGCGAAGGGGCTGCAGGGCGGGATTTTTTTTGGCCATCGTCGTCAGACCGCCAGGCAGTCGTTCCCCTGCGGGACCGGCAGCAAACGCATGAGATTCTGCGGGCGTCCGTCGTCATACTTCAGGGACAACTTGAGCGCCCTGGGCAGACAGGCCGCGCGCCACGCCTTGCGCCAGGCCACGGTCTTCGAGCGCACATTCTCATGATAATATTTCACGTCAAACCCGTCGATGTTCCGCGCCATGACCTCCTCGCCCGGTTGCGCCGCACCTTTCGGATAAAGGACTTGCCGGTATCCCGTTTGCCGCCGGCAGACGGCCCTCCTCGCGGGATCGTAGTAATACCGGACCTTCACCGGCACCCGCACCGGCGCCTCGCCGAAGGCGCGGTCGACGGCCGGGGCCACGGTAAAAAACTCCACAAAGTCGGAACCGCCTTCGAGCCCCGTTTCCTCGAACGCAAAGGCGTTCCTCAGCTCGGAAGAAATTTTTTCCAGAACCAAATCGATTTCCCATTGCGGCCTCGGGCGCGAAGCGCGCGACCAAAGCCGCGCCGACTGGGAAAGGACGGTATAAATCGCCGCGGCGACGACCGTGAGGATGACCGAGGCCACCAGCAGCTCTAGGAGCGTGGTCCCGCCCTCCCGTTTCATTCGCTCGCCTTCTTCCGCGGCAGGGCCACGTACGCGAAGCGGTCCAAACTGTGCTTCCTGTTCGCGGATTGCCAAGCCAGCTTCAGCTGAATCTGATACAGGTAATTTCCGGGGTCCAGCGATTGGGAGTTGACTTCATACTCATAGACCCGCACCCCCTCGTAGAGCTTCCCTTCGTCTCTCAATTTGACCCATTTCCGGGTCCGCCTCGCCTGGTCCTTTAATTCCCATAACTTATTTGATATCATTGTGTTAGAAGTGATTCGACCCTCGGCATAATTCACCGCGCCGACCAGAGACAAGAGAACGCGGTTCACGGCCAGGAGGCCGCCTGCCAAAATGGCTACGCTCACGAGCACCTCGATCAGCGTAAAGCCCCCAACCCGTTTCATATGACGGCGGTTCACCAGTTCACAATATCGTCTTTTGTTTCCTCGGGTTTAGGGTTCTTGCCGAGCGAGAAGAGATCGTAATCATGCGGGCGATGAGTGCCCGGCGACTGAAACTGGTAGGGGCGGCCCCACGGGTCGAGGGGCTCCTTCTCCAGATAGGGGCCGTTCCAGTTTTCCGGAATCGGGTTGGTGGTGGGTTTTTTGTTCAGCGCGGTAAGACCCTGTTCCGAGGTCGGAAAGAATCCGTTGTCCAATTCGTACAGCTTCAGCGCCGTCGGGATGTTGACGTCCACGTCGGCCTTGGCGGCCACTTTCCTGGCCTGATCCGATCGTCCGATGAGGCGCGGCACCATCATGGCCGTGAGCGTCCCAATAATAACGACCACGAGCAGGATTTCGATCAGGCTGAACCCCGCGCGGGAATTCAGAAGGAAGGATGATTTCATCATTTTGTCGCAGGCTTTCATCGTCAAGACCCCTCGATTATGAAACAACAGTATTCATACTAAATATCGGCATCAAAACGGCCATCACCACCAGCCCCAGGATACCTCCCACCACGAGTATCATAACCGGCTCGAGCAACTGCGTCATTATCTTAATTGATTCGGCGGTTTCCTGTTCGTACCAGGCGGCGATTTCCCCCATCGACTCTTCCAATTTCCCCGATTCTTCCCCCAGCCGGACCAAATGGACCACGAACGACGGGAAGAGACTGCCCTGCCGAAGACCTTCGCTCAAATAGCCGCCCTTCTCGAGCACGGCGCAACAGTCTTTGACCTCCTTTTTCACGGCGGAATTCCCGATCACGGGAACCGCGATCTTCAAAGACATCAAGACCGGGATGCCGCTCTTGAGGAGGAGTTCGAGCGTGCGGGCCAGCCGGGAAATCTGCAGCATGAGGGCCAGCTTCCCCAAACGCGGAAAACGCAGGAGGGCCCGGTCCCAGGACATCCGCCGGTCTTCGTTTTTCAAAGCGGCGCGGAGGGCATAAAATGCCGCCGCCGCGCCGGCGAGCCCGATCAACCAAACCGATTGAAGGACCCGGCTCACTTCGATGAGCGCGCGCGTGACGAGCGGCAGGTCCTGACCCAAGTCGCTGAAAAATTTGGAGAATTGAGGGATGACGTAAATCAGCATGAACACGACGGTCAAGAAACCGGCCCCGGCAATGAAGAGCGGATAAGCGACGGCGGAGCGGACCTTCGCGCGCAGGGCTTCCTGGCCGTCCCGGTAATCGGCGATCCTCTTCAGCGCTTCCTCCAGCCGCCCGGCGGTCTCACCCGTGCGGATCATGGCCACGTCGAAGGCGTTGAACACGCCGGAATGCAAGTTCATAGATTCCGAAAGCGGCTGCCCCTGGCGCACTCTCTCCTTCAGGTTCTCGAGCACTCCGCGAAATTCCTCATTTTCCGTTTGCTGCGCGATCAGGATCAGCGCCGGCAAAATGGGGATGCCGGAAGCCACCATGCGGGCCAGGTGGCGGTAAAAAAATAAAATGTGCCGGCTGCCGATCTTGCGGAACGGAGAACCCGCCCCCCTTGTTTCGCGCGGCTGGCTATCCTTTTCCTCCGCCAGTTGCAGCGGCAAGAGCCCCATCTCATTGATCTTGTCGATCGCCTGGTCGGTGTTTTCCGCGGCCAGGATCCCTTCGATCAATTCCTGGGGGCCTTTTTTGGCCTTGTATTTATACTTTTTCATCGAGTCCGTGCGCCTCGCAATATTTTTCCAGCCGCTGCCGGTCCACACTGTTGATCACCAGGAACAGGATCGAAACGTGGTAATAGAACTTCCCCTCCCTCTGGATGTGCACCGCAAAGCGCGTGATGCGCAGGATGCGCCCCAGGCATTCGACCGGCTTGGCGCCGTCGGGAATGGCGAGCCTCAAGTCCAACGTCAAACCGACCTTCAGAAGGTCGCCCAGAGATTTGTTCAGCTCCTCGAAAAACCGGTTGGAGGTGACGAAGAGCATGCCCCCCGCGCTCAGGTTCGCGGTCGTGCCCTCGAATTCTATCTTTTCCAGCCGGCTTTGAAAATCCGGAACGGCCTCGTCCCCGGCCGGATAATTGACGAA
This sequence comes from Candidatus Omnitrophota bacterium, assembly GCA_016209715.1. GTDB lineage: Bacteria > Omnitrophota > Omnitrophia > Omnitrophales > Omnitrophaceae > JACQVP01. The sequence goes on along the minus strand of JACQVP010000041.1, from coordinate 12,632 downwards.
GCGGAACGTCATCTCCGTTTGCGTTGCAACCCGTTTGTATTTGCGCCTTTCCTGGAACGCGGACGACTCGGCCGGAGCCTGCGACCTTGTCTCGGGACCCGTTTTGGCGGAGACCGCTTCCTTAATAGGGACGGCCGTCCTGATCTCCTGGGGGGGCGTCCGCGCCTGGTCGGCCGGGGTCACTTCCAGGATCTCGTCGGGCGTCGTGACGCCCTGAAGGACCTTGGCCCATCCATCCTGCCTCAACGTGGTCATGCCCGTCTCCACCGCCTTCTGCTTGATCGCCTCCGAAGTCGCTCGGCTCATGATCAATTTCCGGATTTCCTCGTTCATGACCAAGATTTCATGGAGCGCGACCCGGCCCTGGTAGCCCGTCCCGTTGCAATGGTCGCAGCCCCTCCCCCGCTGGATCCGGCCGTTTTCATCGAAGGGAATGCCCAGATCCGCGAAGATCAATCTCCTGGTTTCGGAAAGAGTCACCCGGTCTTCCGACTTGCATTGCGGGCAGATCAACCGCACCAGCCGCTGCGCCATGAACGCGATGACGCTCGACGCCACCAGATAGGGCTCGACGCCGATGTCCAGGAGGCGCGTAACGCCGCTTGCGGCATCGTTGGTGTGAAGGGTGGAAAGGATCAGGTGCCCGGTCAGCGCCACCCGGATGGCGATGTCTGCCGTCTCGAGATCGCGGACCTCTCCCACCATCATCACGTCCGGATCGTGCCGCAAAACACTGCGCAGGCCGCGGGAAAACGTCAATCCGATCTCCGGCGCAACCTGGATCTGGCTGATCCCGTCCATCTCGTATTCGACCGGGTCCTCTATCGTGATGACCTTACGTTCCAAGGTGTTGATGGTGTTCAGCCCCGCGTAGAGGCTCGTGCTCTTGCCGCTTCCCGTCGGTCCCGTCAAAAACAGGATCCCGTTGGGCCGTTTGAGCAGGTCTTTATAGAGCTGGAGGTGGCGCGGCTCAAAACCGAGCCGGTCGAGGTCCAGGATGATCTTTCCCGGCAGGATGCGGACGACCATGCTCTCCCCGTGCGGGGTGGGGATGCAGGAAACGCGCAGATCGAGCGTCTGGTCCTGCGTCTTCACCCGCAGCTTCCCGTCCTGGGGCAGCCGGCGCTCCACGATATTCAGATTGGCCATGATCTTGATGCGCGACAGGATGGCGGGGTAAAACTTCTTCATGTCGCCGGGCACGGGCGCCTCGTGCAGGACGCCGTCGATCCGGTAACGCAGACGGATCTTTCCCCGAAAGGGCTCGAAATGGATGTCACTCGCGCGCTTCCGGTAGGCTTCCAGAATGATCTGGTTCACGAGCTGGATCACCGAGGCCGCCTCCGCGAGCTTCTCGATGTCTTCAACCTCCTGCAGCGGCATCTCCGCCGGCGCGGAGGGCGACTGCGCCGTTTGCTGCTGCATGATCTTGTCCACGGTCTCCGCCCCGAGTCCGTAATGCCGCTTCAGCATGTCCTCGATGTCCTTTTCCGGCGCGAACACGGTCTCGACTTCGTAGCCGAGCCCGAAACGGATCTCGTCGAGGACGTGGATGTCGAGCAGGCGCGAAACGGCCAGGGTGATCTTGCCGCTCTCCGCTTTGAACGGGAAAAATTTGTAGTACCAGGCGAATTTGACGGGGACTTTCTCGAACACCGACTTCTCGACCGGGGTCTCCTTCAGGTTGACGCAGGGGTTTCCGGTACTTTCCGACAGCAGTTGAAGCAGTCGGGTCTCGGGGATCAGCCCGGATTTGCGGAGGGTGTCGTAGAAGCCGGACTCGGAGGATTCCGATTCATTCCAGATCCTCTCCAGGGCCTCTTTGGGCACGGCCTTCGCGTCGGTCAGGATTTTATAGGCGGCGCGGTCGGTGCGGGTGTGCATGCGTCACGGCTTCCGTCTGGGGGCGCGGCCGATCAAATAAAAATCGGCTGCCGATAGTTTGTCATAAACGCCGGAAATGACAGCCTCCACGTCTTCCACGGAGTCCTCGACCGCGACAAATTCTCCTTTCTTCCCCGTGAACGCCTCGCCCACGGTGAAGGGCTGGGTCATGAAGTTGAGAAGCTTTTCCGCGCGCTTGTAATCGATCTGGTCCTCCTTAGGCAGTTCTTCCACGCCGACCACCTGCACGATGCGGCGGAGAGACGCGTGCTTGGCGAACAACGAAAGCAACTTCTGGCTCAAGTCGTAATGCCTCTGCCCCACGATGCGCGCGTCCAGGTTCGAGCAGGAACTCCGGAGCGCGTCGATGGCCGGATAAAAGCCTTTCTGGGCCAAATCACGGGACAGGGCGAGGGCCCCGTCCAGACAGCTGAAAATGGCCACAACGGAAGGGTCTGTCATGTCGTCGGCCGGCACGTACACGGCCTGGAAGGAAGTGATCGAACCGCGCCCCGGGATGGAACGGATCCTTTCCTCGACGGAATTCACCTCCGAAGCGAGCGTGGGCTGGTATCCGGACTCTCCCGGAACGCGCCCGAGAAGCGTGGCGATTTCCTGCCCCCCCTGGATGAAACGGAAAATATTGTCCATGAAGAGCAGCACGTCTTTGTTGTGCTCCGCCAGGTCCTCGGCCAGGGTGATGCCCGTGTTCACGCATTCGTAACGGGCGCCCGGAGGTTCGTTCATCTGGCCGAATACGAGCTTGACCTTGCTGAGCAGGTTGTTGTCCTTGAGCTCGCAAAACAGATCGTAGCCTTCGCGGATGCGCTCCCCGATCCCGGTGAAGATGCAGACGCCGTCGTATTTCTTCACGATGTTGTTGATGAGCTCCAGGATCACGACGCTTTTTCCGCAGCCCGCGCCCCCGAGAATCCCCATCTTGCTTCCTTTGCACAGGGGATAAAGCATGTCGATGAACTTGATGCCCGTCGCCATCCGCTCCGGCTTGATGCTGAACTTGCTCTGGACGTTGAAGACTTCGGGCCGCGGCGGCTTGCGGATCACCTGGAACTCGGTGGACTTGAACGGCTCCATGTCGTCGACCGGGTCGCCGAAGACATTGATGATCCGCCCGAAAAGCTCGTCCCCGGTCCGGATACTGACCGGCTTGCGCGTGTTCACGACCTTGGAGTACAACTGGACGTTGAGCGTGTCGGAAAGAGAAATGCAGCGGACGTCGTTCGAGCTCAGGTGTTCGGCCACCTGCAGCACGATCTTGCGCTTGTCGAAGGCCTGGCCGATCAAAACGTCGTAGAGCGCCGGGATGTCCTCCACTTTTTCGAAGCGCACGTCCACGACCGGGCCCCGCACCCCGATCACCCGCCCCACCGGCGCCGGCTTGGGGCTTCCGTTGTCTTTGCCTTCCGCGTTCGCCCCCATCACCGTTTCTTCCCTTTCGCCATGTTCGATTGCGTGAACACCTCGCGCATCGCCTTGTTCAAATCGTCCCGCGAGGCCTTCCGGAAACTGGTCACCAGGGACCGTCGCTCCGTGGAAAGCCCCTCGATGGCCGACTCGAGCTGCTGGGCCTGGGCCGCCGCCTCCGTCAGGTCCATGTCGTTGATGATTTCAAAGAGGCGGGAATGGACCCAGATGTTGGCCAACCCCGTCATGATCTCGTCCACGCTGGTCTCGACGATGAATTTTCGGCTTGCCGCGGCGGCGCTCTCGGCGGGCGCGGCCGGCGAGCCGGGAGAGGGCTCCTCGATGGCGGACAATTCGGAGGCCGGGAGCAGTTTCACGATCTTCGGCTTCAGCAAATTGAAGGACTTCGCCCAAAGGTACACGACCATGCAGCGGCCCGACTTCCCCGACATGATCCTCTCCATGAGGTATTCGCGCAGGGCCTGGGCCAGCTTGTAACGGTCGGGTGTTTCGCTCTGGGAAAAGGTCTGGATGATGTTCATGCCCATGCCCCGGCACTTGTCCACGGCCCGCTTGCCGAGGCAGATCACGCTCGAGTTGGGATATTTCTGGAACTCCTGGAACGCCACGTAGGTGACGCGGCCGTTCAACTGGGACATAAACCCCGACTCGGAGGTCACCACCAGGATGTCCATGAGCGGGTTGTCGTTGCGGACCAGCTTGCAGTCGGTGCGGATATTTCCCAGCATCTCAAAGTAACCGAGGAAGGCGTTGAGGAACCGCTCGTAATTGGCCTTTCGCTGGGCGAAGACGAAAAAGCGGTTGGTGGAAACGTCGCGCAAGACGGAGATGATCTCGAGCAGGGTCTCGACGTCGTCCAAATCGCCCTTGATCCTGGCAACTTTTCCCATGGCGTCCTCAGGCCTTGCTGGCGATCTTTTCTTTGAGGTGGAGGGCGTTCTCCTTGATGGCGGTCATGAGACAGCCGTCGAGGACCAACGTCCCGAATTGCAGGATCACGCCCGCGGCGAGATCCGGGTCGGCCACTTCCTGAAACTGAATGGGGCGGTTGAGCTTCGAAACCACGAGGGCGTTCATCCGCTCCGTCTCCTCTTTCTTCAAGGGAAAGGGCGTCCGGATGATCAAGTGGTCGACCGTCAGGTCCACGCTGGAGAGGTCAAAGGTCTTGGCCCTCTCGATGAAATCCCGGAGCATCTCCCCGTGGATCGCCTCCACCGTCCGGGCATTGAAAATCCCGGCGAGCAGCTCCGCGATGAGGTCCACCATCTTCTTGCTCACGTTGGCCTCGATCTGGCGGTAATACTCGTCCCGCGAGGCCTCCGCCTTGTTGATGATCTCCTCCGCCTCCGCCCGAGCGCGCTTCAGCAGGTCGTCTTCTTTCTTGTGGACTTCTTCCATGGCCTCGTTCTTCATCTTCTCCACGATCGTGTTCCCTTCGTCCTTCTTCTGCTCGTATTCTTTCTCGGCCGCCTCGATCTTCTGCGTCAGCTCGGCCTGCTTGTTGAGAAGGTCCTGATAGACGTGGCCGAGGCGGTTGATGGCGCTCTCGGTGTCCCCGTACAGGATTTTCTTGAGAAAGTAGATCACCGCCCCGAACACGATGATCTGAAACACGATGAACTGAAAAATCATCATAAGCTGAATCCCCCTTATCGCGGTTGAAAGATCTGGAATATGACCAGCAACGAAATGATGGAGGAGGCCTCCGCGAAGATCAGCATGAGAAACACCCCCATGTAAATTTTCGGCGCCGCCGAAGGGTTCCGTCCGAGGGCCTTCATCGTGGCCGCCCCCACGACGGCAATCACGACGGCGGGCCCGATCACCGCGATGGCCATGATTGCAATGAGCGCGATATTTTGGTTCATGTTATTGTTTTTTCGACTGTTCGTCCCAGCGCATGAGCATGGTCTTGGTCGACTCGCTTTCTTCCATGATGATCGTGCATTCGTTCCCGTCAAATTTCAAAACGCCCACCTTCAAGGGAATCGGCTCGTGCCCCGCAATCTTGATCTCCCCCTCCGGCAGCGAGGCCATCATCGGGTAGTGGAATGGCAGGACCTCGAATTCGCCGTCGTCTCCGTTCAAGTAGACGGATTCCACCTGCTCGTCGAAAAGGAGCCCCTTGAGGCTCATCACCTGGAGATGCATCTTGAGACTCACCCCACCTCCACGGCCGATTCCTCGTCCATCTTCGGCGCCTTGCTCAGAATGATCTTGATGTAGTCCTTCACGAGCTTGGTGATCCTCCGCTTGATCTCGTCGTCCATGGCCTTCTTGGACCGGAGGGTGGTGAACAGAGTCGGGTCCGTCTTCTCGGCGTACGGCGGGAAAGTCTGAAGGAAATCCACCACCTGCTCTTTTTCGAGTTCCCTGAACAGGCCTTCGTTCTTGCCGTAGAAAAGCATGATCTGGACCACGAGGTCCACGGGCCTTCCGGCCGGCTGCGTGAGGATGGCCTGCAGGATGCGGCCGGCGCGCAGGTTTTCGCGGGCCTCCTCCGACTGCCCGCCCGCCTGCAGTTTGCTGACGCGGAGGAGTTCCTTGAACTGGATGAATTCCATGCGCACCGACTTCGAGACGTCTTTGGTGGCCTTCCACTGCACTTTGCTTCCGACGCGGGAGACGGACAAGCCGACGTCCACCGCGGGCCGAAAGCCTTCGTTGAAAAGCGAGGCGTTGAGAAAGAGCTGACCATCCGTCATGGAAACCAGGTTCGTCGGCACATAGGCCGTCAGGTCCCCTTCGAGCAATTCCACCACCGGGATAAAGGTCATGGAGCCGCCGCTCAGCTTCTTATTTAATTGGGCCGCCCGCTCAATCATCCGCGAGTGCAAAAAGAAGATGTCTCCCGGGTAGGAATCGCGCCCCGGGGGCACCTGCATAAGGAGCGATAATTCCCGGTAGGCCCAGGCGTGCTTGGTGAAATCGTCAAAGAACACGAAGACGTCTCCGCCCCGGTACATGAAATATTCGCCCACGGCGCAGGCCGCGTAGGGGGCCAGATACTGCTGGCCGGGAGAACTCGAAGCGGGGGCCAGCATGATGATGGTGTAATCGAAGCAACCGTTCTCCTTGAACAGATCGACCACCTTCGACATCGCCGACTTGGTCTTCCCGATGCCGCAGTAAATGCAGATCACGTTCTTGCCCTTCTGATTGAGGACGATATCGGTCCCGACGGTCGTCTTCCCGGTCATTTTGTCGCCCAGAATCAGGGAGCGCTGCCCCTTCCCCAGCGGGAGCATGCTGTCGATCAGCTTGATCCCCGTCTCGAACGTCCGGCTCAGGCTTTCCCGGTCCATGATGGCGGGGGCCTTGTTGAAATAAGGGATGTGGGTCTCGTACTGCAACGGTCCCATCCCGTCAAGGGGCTCACCGAGAGGGTTGATGATCCTGCCCACCGTCGCCTTGCCCACCGGCATGTTGAAAGGCTCGAGCGTCGCCACGATGCGGTCGCCGGGAGTGACGGGATTGCGCTCCTTGACCATCAGCACTTGGGCGGAGTTTGTGTCGAAGCCCATGATGATCCCCTCGGTCCCCTCGCCGAATTTGATCAATTGCCCGAGGAAGCAATTCTGAAGGTTGATGATGGTGGTGATGCATCCGCTCGCGGATTTGACCACGCCGTATTCTTTGTATCTCAGTTCGCTCAAGTGGTTGATCCCTTGGGTTTCCGCGCCGTGGGCGCGGCCTTGACCCATTTGTTTTCCTGCAATTTTTTGAGCCAGGTCATGTAAAAAATCACCGTCAGCGCGCACAGGAAGACGATGATGCCGATGATGATCCACCAGGTCATGGGCCGGTCCGGCTGAATGCCCATGGCCACCAGCACCAGGTCCTTTTGCTCGATCAGCTTTTTCACGAAATTCTTGAGCTGCGACAGGACCTCTTCCTCTTTCCGTTTCAGCGGCACTTCCGGCAAGAGGTCCTGGAGCTCCCGCATCTTCTGCTTGATGAGCTCCAGCCGCGACGAATTGAGGACGTAAGACCGGATCTTTTCCTCCAGCGAGGCGTCCAAGGTCTCGGCCTGGGTCACCATGATCTCCGCCAGCGAGTTGAAGATGAAGTCCCCGTGGTGCTTCGAGTAAGCCTCGAAGGAACTGCCGGCGAAGAGCTCCAGCAGCTTTTCCGTCTGCAGTTTCAGAAAATCCAGCTGGGATTGAGGGAAATACCAAATATCCTTGAGGAGGATTTCGTACTTCTTCGACTCCCGGGCGGCGAATTTGTCCTTCTTTTCGGCGACGTACCTCTTCTTAAAGTTATCATATGTCAGCGAAAAATCCAGTTTGTCCAGGATGTCGTCGGCCGTGATCTCCTTGGGCAGCTGCGCGCGCATGGTCATTTCGCGCTCTTCCTCGGCCGGGTTTTCCGCCGTGACCATCATCTTCACCATCCGGATCCCTTCCTCTTTTTCATTGTCCAGCCGGCGCATCGCCGCCAGCGAGAAGGTGCTGGTCTGGATCTCCTCCAATTGCCGCACGTGGGCGCGGTAAAGTTCGATGCGCTGCTTGATGCCGACCGACTTCGCCTCCTCCTCCTGGATCAGGTCGAGCTTCTCCACCGCCTTCTCGTACAGGAGCTGGCCGCTCTCGAAAAACTTGGTGCCCTTGAGCGCCGCGATGCTTTGCTCCACCTGTTCCCGGATCCGGGCCAGTTCCTCCTCCGGGACCTTCCAGACGTTCCGGACCGTGACCTGCAGGGTGCGGGCCTCCTGAGGGGCAAGTTCCACCTGCTTGATCACGTAATACGTCTTTTTTTCGACGTCGTATTTGACTTCCATTCCCGCGTTGTCCAAAATGTCTTCGGGTTTCACTTCCGCGGGGAGGATCTGACTCACCGTGCTCGTGATTTGCTGCGAATCCGAGGGGTTGACCGCCAGGATCTTGATTTTGACCTCGTCCTCTTCCGCGAATAAAACGGAAGCCGAGAAAATAAAAACGGCCGAGACCCTCAACAAATAACCGAATATTTTCTTCACCGTTCCTCCAGCTTCAGGATTCATTTCGACAGTTCCGTTCAACCTGTGTAATTATCGGCAGTTATGATGCCGCTATTGAGCGGGTCATCCTTCTTCGCCGACCTCCAGCCAGGACTTCACCACGGCCTCGGCCGTCTGGTCCGTGTCTTTCACTTTCTCCTTGGCGTCCGTCGCTTCCTTCACCGCCAGCAAATAAGCCCGGATCTCCTCCAATTTGTCCTGCACGATGCCCATCTTGTCGGCGTCCTTCGCGGACATCTTCTCCAGGGTCGACCCGATGAAGCCCAGTTTTTTGGCGTTGCTGTTGGCCATTTCCACCAGTTGGTTCACCAGATCCTGCGCCTTCTGGTTCGTGTCCGTGCTCTCTCTGGCGATGGAGACCGACAAGTCCTGCACCTTGGTCAAGAGGTCCTGCAGATTGGTCAGACGCTCGAAGAACGTCTGCGGGCTTCCCGTGCCGCCGAGACGGTCTTCCAGATTCTCCAGGATTTCAAGGATGTTGGCACTCGTGCCCTCGATGTTGGTGGCGAGCGTGAACGTCGAACTCATCTTGCCGCCCCATTGCGACACGTCGCCCCAGTTGATCCCGCCCGCGCTCAGCGCGGCAATGCCCGACCAATTGATTCCGGCCATCGTCTGACCGGCCATGTCTTTCCAGTTCATCCCCTTCCCGGTCATCGCGGCCATGTCGGCCCAGTTGACGCCCGCTTTGGTCATGACGTTCATGTCCGTCCAGTTGATCCCGGCCTTCGACAGCATCGTGATATCTGTCCAGTTGATCGCCGCCTTCGAAAGGACGTCCAGCCCGGCCCAATTCACGCCGGCCTCGGACAGGGCCTCGATGTCGTCCCAGTTGACGCCGGCCTTGCTCAAGGCCTCCATGCCGGCCCAATCGATCCCGCTCCCGGCCATGGCCTCGAGGTCGGTCCAGTTGACCCCGGCCGACGCCATGACCGCGAGGCTGTCCCAGTTGATGTCCGCGCCGGCCATGGTGGAAAGACTCGACCAATTGATGCCCGCGGCCGACAGGTCTGAGATGCCGCTCCAGTTCACGGCGGCGGACCCGAGCAGGGCGATGTCGCTCCAATTCACGCCCGCCTCTGACAGCGTCTCGATCCCGGCCCAGTTCATCCCGGACTTGCTCATGCTTTCAATGTCGTCCCAGTTCACACCGCTCGACGACATGACCTGAAGGTTCGTCCAGTTCACTCCCGCCTTGCTGAGCGAATTGATGTCCGTCCAGTTGACCCCGGCCTTGCCCATCGAGGCCAGGTCGCTCCAATTGACGCCCGCCTGGGTCAGAACGTTGAAGTCGCTCCAATTCAAACCGGTCTTGGAGAGCGCCTCCATATCGTCCCAGTTGATTCCCGTCTTCGACAAGGCCTCGAGATCGTCCCAGTTCACTCCGGTCCTGGAGATGGCCTCGAGATCGTCCCAGTTGATCCCCGTCCTCGAAAGCGCTTCGATATCGTCCCAGTTCACGCCGGTCTTAGACATCGCTTCCAAATCGTCCCAGTTCACTCCCGTCTTCGAGAGCGCGTCCAGATCGGACCAGTTGACCCCGGCCTTGGAAATGGCCTCGAGGTCGTCCCAGTTCACGCCCGTCCGGGTGAGCGCCTCCAGATCGTCCCAATTCACGCCGGTCTTGGACAGGGCTTCGATGTCGTCCCAATTAAGTCCCGTCCGCGACACCTGACGCAGGTCCTCCCAATTCACTCCCGCCAGGGACACCGCCTCGAGGTCGTCCCAGTTCACTCCCGTCCGCGCGAGCGCCTCCAAATCGTCCCAATTCACGCCCGCCTTCGACAGCGCCTCCAAATCGTCCCAGTTGAGGCCGGTCTTCGAGAGCGCTTCGAGATCGTCCCAGTTCAGGCCGGTTTTCGACAAGGCTTCGAGGTCGTCCCAGTTCAATCCCGTCTTGCTGAGCGCCTCCAAATCGTCCCAATTGAGACCGGTCCGGGACATCGCTTCGAGATCGTCCCAGTTCACGCCCGTCCTGCTCATCGCCTCCAGATCGTCCCAGTTCACGCCCGTCTTCGACAGCATCTCCAAATCGTCCCAATTCATCCCCGTCTTCGACAGCGCCTCGAGATCGTCCCAGTTCACGCCCGTCTTCGAGAGCGCTTCGATATCGTCCCAATTCACGCCCGTCTTCGACAGCGCTTCGATATCGTCCCAGTTGACGCCGGTCTTCGTCAGGCCTTCCAAGTCTTCCCAATTCACGCCGGTCTTGGACATCGCTTCCATATCGTCCCAATTCACGCCCGCGCGCGTAGCGGCCTGCAAATCGGCCCAGTTCACGCCGGCCTTCGAATACGCCTCCAGGTCATCCCAATTGACGCCCGTCTTCGACAGCGCCTCCACGTCGTCCCAGTTGACGCCTGCCTCGCTCAACGCCTCCACGTCGTCCCAGTTCACGCCCGCTTCGGAAAGCGCTTCCAGGTCGTCCCAGTTGACGCCGGTCTTGGAAAGTGATTCCAAATCGTCCCAATTGACTCCCGCCCGCGTGAGCACGTTGAAATCGCTCCAGTTCATGCCGGCCTGGGACAAGACGGACATGTCGCTCCAATTGATGTTGGCGCCGGCCATCGCGCTGATGCCGTCCCAGTTCACGCCGGCGGAGGACAGAGTCGAAATATTGTTCCAGTTGACCCCGGCGGCCGCCATGGAAGCAATGTTTTCCCAATTCACTCCCGCCGACGCCATGCTGCTGAAGGACTCCCAATTGACCCCGGCCCGGGACAGCGATTCCACATCGTCCCAATTGACGCCCGTTTTCGAAAGCGATTCCAGATCGTCCCAATTCATTCCCGTCCGCGACAGCGCCTCCAGATCGTCCCAGTTCACGCCGGTCCTCGACAGCGCCTTCAAATCGTCCCAATTCACACCGGTCTTGGAAACCGCTTCCAGATCGTCCCAGTTCAGGCCGGTCTTCGAGAGCGCCTCCAAATCGTCCCAGTTGACACTCGTCTTGGTGAGGGCCTCCAGGTCGTCCCAGTTCACGCCGGTCTTGGACATCGATTCCAGATCGTCCCAGTTCACACCGGTTTTTGAAATCGCCTCCAGGTCGTCCCAGTTCACGCCGGTTTTCGAAATCGTTTCGATGTCGTCCCAATTGAGCCCCGTTTTTGAGAGCGCTTCAAGATCCTCCCAGTTGACGCCAGTTTTGGAGAGCGCCTCCAAGTCGTCCCAGTTGACCCCGGTCCGGGAAAGGGCCTCGAGATCGTCCCAGTTCAACCCGGTTCTCGAAAGCGCCTTTAGATCGTCCCAGTTCACTCCCGTCCTGGAGAGAGCTTCCAGATCGTCCCAGTTGACCCCCGTTCGCGACAAGGTCTTCAAGTCGTCCCAATTGAGCCCGGTGACGGAAAGCGCCTCGAGATCCTCCCAGTTCACCCCGGTCTTGGAAAGCGACTCCAGATCGTCCCAGTTCAGTCCGGTCTTGGACAGCGCCTCCAAATCGTCCCAGTTCACGCCGGTCCTGGAGAGCGCTTGCACATCTTGCCAATTCACGCCCGTCTTCGAAAGCGATTCGAGGTCGTCCCAATTCATGCCGGTCCGCGACAACGCCTCAAGGTCGTCCCAATTCACGCCCGTCCGCGAAAGCGCCTCCAAATCGTCCCAATTCAGGCCGCTCTTCGACAGTGCCTCTAAGTCATCCCAGTTCACTCCGGTCTTCGAAAGCGCCTCCAGATCGTCCCAGTTCATTCCCGTTTTCGACAACGCCTCCAGATCGTCCCAATTGACGCCCGTCCTGGAAAGCGCCTCCAAATCGTCCCAATTGACGCCCGTTTTCGAAAGCGATTCGAGATCCTCCCAGTTCACGCCGGTCTTCGAGAGGGACTCCAAGTCTTCCCAATTCAATCCGGTTTTCGACATCGTCTCGATGTCGTCCCAATTGATATTGGTCCTCGACAGGGCCTTGACATCGTCCCAGTTGACGCCGGTCGTTGTCAGGGCCTCCAGATCGTCCCAGTTCATTCCCGCCTTGGACAACGCCTCCAGATCGTCCCAATTCACGCCGCTCTTCGAAAGGGCCTCGAAATCGTCCCAATTCAGGCCCGTCTTGGAGAGGGCCTCGAGATCGTCCCAATTCACTCCGGTGCGGGAAAGCGACTTCAGATCATCCCAATTGACGCCGGTCCGGGACAGGGCTTCCAAATCGTCCCAATTCAGACCGGTCTTGGAAAGAGCTTCCAGATCGTCCCAATTCACGCCCGTCTTCGAAAGGGCCTCCAGATCCTCCCAAGTCAGTCCCGTCCTCGAAAGCGCCTCCAGATCGTCCCAGTTAACGCCGGTTTTCGACAGCGCCTCCAGATCGTCC
>JACQVP010000044.1 GCA_016209715.1 Candidatus Omnitrophota bacterium | reverse complement strand
GGTCCAATCGATTGATCTGACGGCTTGAGTTTGAATGATCTTGATCCTCTCTAATGCTGAAGATTTGGTTTATGAAACGAGGGCGAGCTTCTAATGGTTGGGCATTCAGAAGGCGGCAATCGTTGAAACCTTGATAATTGTACAAGAAATCAATAGTTCTATCAAGGTGCGCCGGAAAACCATGAGCGGCGATGCAAGTATCAGTTGAGTCATGTGTTGCGAGGGCGGCCTGAGATAATTTTGTTTTGGAAAAAAAGCGTTTCAAAGGTATGATTGAGGCCATGAATGAGGAGCCGAAGCGCCGCCGTTTGGGCGAAATCCTGATCGAGAAAAAAGTCCTGAAGGAGGAAGATCTCGAAAAGGCGCTTGAAATACAGAAGCGGGAGGGCGGGCTCATCGGCGAGATCCTGGTCTCGAAAGGGTTTGTGTCGGAGGAGGAAGTCGTGATTGCCCTCGCCGAGCAGTTCAATTATCCCTACATGCCGGTCTCCAGTTTTGTCATCAATCAGGACGCCGTCCATGCCATCCCCGAACATCTCGCCCTGGAATACGTCTGCATCGCCTTGGACAAGGTGGGCAACCGTTTGGCCGTGGCCATGTCGGATCCTTCGAACAAGAACGCGGTCTGGGCGATCGAGCGGGCCAGCGGCTGCCGCGTCCAGGCGTTCGTGAGCACGCTTTCGGAAATTGAGGCCGCGATCGCCCGCTGTTATCGCAAAGAGCTCGAAGTCCACGGCAAAGGTTTGGGGGCGCGGTTAGGCTTGATTCTGAAGGACGCCGCGGACCGGCGGCGGGAGATTTCCTAGGCGTTCAATCGCCCTGGTATTCGTAGAAACCAATCTGGTCTTTTTCCGAAATTCCCTTCGAAACAAAATCCTTCTGGGTGTTGATTTTCTTGTAGGTGTTTTCCGAGATCAGGATTTTGCCGTGCCCGGCCATTTTTTGAAGGTGTCCGGCAATGTCGAGGGCTTGGCTGAAGACGTCCCCGCCGTTCGCGTTCGGATCCTCGATGATTTCCCCGGTGTTCATCCCGACCCGGATTTTGAACGGAGATTTCAGGGTGTTCTTGCGGCGGTTGAACTCCGCGATGTTCCGCAGGATGGCGCGCGCGGCGCGGACCGCCTCGTTTGCATTGCCGAACAAATAGATGGCGCCGTCTCCGGCGCGGTTCAGCAAGCGCCCTTTCTCCGACAGGACGGCCAGGTCCACCAGTTTCCAATAATCGGAAAAGGCGCGCACCACGTCCTCCGGCGTTTCGTTCGATTTCAGCTGCGCGCTATCGGCCACGTCGATGTCGAGGGCCGTGGTCTCCTTCACGAATTTCTTCTCCATGTAAGTCTTGAGCTGGGACTGCATCTTCATGGCGTCCTCGAGAGAAAGCTCTTTCCGGCGGAGATTTTCCCGCTGGAGAAGGGCGTGTACGTCCGTGGGGCTCGGCTGGATTCTCTCCGGCATGGCCTGGGCTTCGGAAGCGTATTGCCATTCCCAGTACACGAAAAACGCGGGCGCGGCGACTATCAGGGACACGATGAATTTGAGCGGCTCGAACCCGAACACTTTGCTCTGCATGGCGAGGGCCGCGAATTGCACCGCAATGAGCACGCCGACGGCGGCCGCCAGTCCCAAAACATGAAAAAGCCGCTTGTTTTTGCTGATCCTCAGTTCAAGGAAAAAAAACAGGGCATAGGCGGCCAGCGCCCAGCCCGCGGTTTGAACCAAAATGACGGGGTGGCCTAAGAGCAATTTGAACAATCGACCCACGGCGGTGGCGGCGTCCCGCGTCACGACCAGGTCAAAACGAGACAAGAGCCAGGCGAAATCATAAGGCTCGACCGGCTGGGTTTTCAGGAAAAAAAAAGTTTTGAAAGGCGGGCCGATGACCACGTTGCCCATGAAACTTCTCATGCCGATGATCCCGGCGGCGGAGCACCACAGGCAGGCGGTGGCGGCCGCCGCGGCGACCCGCCGGCCGTACAGGGCGCCCGCGAAGAAGAAAATGGAAACGAATTCCAGCGGGAGCGTGAACGGGCCGACGCTGAACAAAGCCAAAGCCGGGGAGCCCAGGAGGACCAGAAAGGTAGCGGGATGGTCTCCGAAACCGAATACGGCCCCGGCGATAAAGGCGAAGACGGTAAACAGAACGAACAGGCCCGGCGAATGATACGCGATGGTGATGGCGCAAAGCGCGGTTCCGAGGACGAGCGCGGCCCGGAGCTGAAAAAATGCTATGATCATGACCATTCCCGACAGTGCCGCGGTCCAGGGAAGGGGGAAATAAGGGAAGATCTTCAGCGAGCTGAAGGTGACGAGTCCGGCGGCCAGGGCCGTGCCGATTTTTCTCAGCATGGGATTATTGTACCTTATCGGCAAAACATTTTGGAACAAAAGGGGCAGTCATGGCTTACCGATGGTCGGTGCTGTTGATTGAAACCGCCGCACTCGGCTTTTTCGCGGTGGCTTTCAGGCGTTTTCTGGCCGGGCATCCCGCCAAAGTTGCGGAGCTCTGGTGCGCTTTCTTTTATGGCCTGATCCTGGAAGAACTCGATATCTACTTTTTCCGGACTTACCGGTATGGAGAAGGGTTCTTGCTGAAGCTGGGAAACGCTCCCCTGGCCATCGCATTTCTTTGGGGCCTGATCCTGTTGTCGTCCATGGCGATCTCAGACCGCCTCCGGATCCCGGAATTTTCCAAACCGTTCCTGGACGGCCTGCTCGCGCTGCTCATCGATATCGGCGTCGACGCCATTGCCATACGCATCGGCTATTGGACCTGGACCCTCCCGCGGAGCGAGGGATGGTTCGGCGTTCCGGCCGGAAATTTATACGCCTGGATGTGGGTCGCATTCTGGTTTTCGTTTTTTACGCGACTGGTCCGCCGGCTGGCCCTGAAAGACGGGGGACGCGGCGTTTATCAGTTCCTGGTCCCGGCCGCCGCTTACTTGATGCTCTTTTGCACTTTGGTGACTCTGGGCTTGTTCATGGCAGGCGCCGGCTGGACCCGGGAAAGCCAGCGCTTGTGGCTTTTTTATGCCCATGTCCTGGTGTTCGCAGCCGTGGCCGCCGCCGTTATTTCGCGCCACGCGAAGGAGATCCTGGTCCCGGCGAAGGACGTCGCCGGTTCGGACATCCTCTTTTATTCCCGGGTTTCGATTCACGCTTTTTTTTTGGCGGCGCTTCTTTGGACCGGATTGGGATGGAGCCAGCCCTGGCTCGCGCTAGTGGCGGTCACCGCGTTCACAATCGAATGGGGCGTGAGATATGTTTTAAGCCGGGAAAAGCTCGAGCTGGGAAGAGCCCGGACGGACCCGGTCGAAATTTGAAACACTGATGCCGAGGAGGCGCACCGGGCGCCGGCCCGCTTCGGTTTTCTCCCGCAGCATCCGGATCGCTTCCAGACGGATCTCTTCTTCTCCGCCCGTCGGACGGGGAAGGGTGAGGCTCCGCGTGATGGTGGAAAAATCCGAATATTTCACCTTGAGCGTGACGGTCTTGCCCGCGCGCTTTTCCGAAACCAGCCGGGCGGCGACCTCTTCGGCGATCCGGCCCAACTCCCGCTCCATGACCCGGAGATCGAGGAGGTCTGCTTCGAACGTTTCCTCGCTTCCGATCTGCTTGGATATCCAGCCGGTTACGACCGGGCTCTCGTCGATTCCCCGGGCCATTTCGTAGAGCTCCGCGCCGAATTTTCCGAAATGCCGCGCGAGCTTTTCCAGGCTCTGGTCCAGGAGGTCCCGGCAGGTGAATATGCCCAGCCCATAGAGCCTTTTCTCCGTGACCGGACCGACCCCCGGGATTTTTCTGACCGAAAGCGGCGACAGAAATTCCTGCGCCTTATCCGGCAGGACCACCGTGAGGCCGTCCGGTTTCTTAAAATCGGAAGCCACTTTGGCCAGGAATTTGTTGGGAGCGACGCCGGCGGACGCGGTCAGACCCGTGGCGGCCTTGATATGCTGTTTGATGAGCCGCGCCAGCTCGGCCGGGTCGTCGAGTTTCAGGATGTTCCTGGTCACGTCCAAATAGGCTTCGTCGAGCGAGACCGGCTCGATCCGCGAGGTGTATTTGCGGAAAATGGAATGGATGGTCTGCGAGGCCTTTTCGTATTTCTCGAAATTGGGTGGGAGGAAGATCCCCTGCGGGCAAAGCCTCTTGGCCTGGGCGGAGGCCATGGCCGAATGGACGCCGAACCGCCGGGCCTCGTAAGACGCCGTGCTGACCACCCCCCGGCTTTCGGGACTCCCTCCCACGATGACCGGCTTGCCGCGCAGGGCCGGATTGTCCCTCTGTTCGACGGCGGCATAAAACGCATCCATGTCGATATGGATGATCTTCATGGGGTCAAATCCGGAGCTGTTTCTCCGCGTCCACGACCCCCCGGTTCAGCCGGGAAAACGCGGCCGCGGCCGTTTTTTTGAGCGCCTCTGAGCTGCTGGGCGTTTCCCGGAGCTGGCGCAGGAGCTGCATGACCATCCGGAAATGCCGGACGAGCTCCCCCTCGTCGATTTTAGCCGTTTCCACGGTTTTCTCGAAGGACTGGCCGTTGGCCCAGGCGTCCACCGCGGCGGCCAGCTGAAAATGGGGCGCCTTGGTGTAGGGGCGGACTTTGAACTTGCTCTCTTTGCGGTGGATGAAATGATACGTGGACTCGCAGGCCCGGACGAGGCCGCTGATGGCGTGCCGGATGGGAAAGTGATGCTCCCCTTTTCGCGGCTCATACACCAGAGACGAAAGGACGACGGCCAGCTCGATTTCGCCGAGTTCGTCGAGAAAAAAGGACTCGTGCATTTCGGAAAGCATGAGTTCGTAGCCGTAGATCCAGGCGGCGAAAGAGCCTTTCGGCGTGAGGCCCTCTTTCTGGAGATATCCCGTCTCCTCGAGGAGGTCCAGTTTCCGGCGGATGAGGTCAAAGCCGAATTGGCGGCCCTGGCGCGACGATTGGAAATGGTGAAAGGAGCGCGGGTAGACTCGAATCAATTCCTGACGGAATTGCTGATAGAGGTTGAGGAGGGTCGCGTATCCGGTGTTGAACTGGCTTTTAACGGGTTCCGGTTGCCCGTGCAGGATGCGCATGACTTCCGGGTAGGGAATGTCGTTCGGGTGGATGCGCAGGTACACGAAGCCTTTCTCGTCCATGCCGCGTCTGCCGGCGCGGCCGGCCATCTGATAGAAATCGCGCGTGCGGAGATTGGCGAAGTGCGTTCCGTAAAACTTCCGGAGCTCGTCGAAGACGACGCTCCGGGCCGGCATGTTGATGCCCAGCGCAAAGGTCTCGGTGGTGAAGATCAGTTTGATGAGGCGGCTCGTGAAAAGCCGCTCGATCACTTCCTTGAGGGTGGGGAGCATGCCGGCGTGATGAAAGGCGATCCCCCGTTCGAGGAGCGGGCGGATTTCCGCGGCCGACTTTTCGTCCGCCAGGTTATACCGTTCGGCCAACTCGGCGTACAGCTTCCGGACTTCTTCTTTTTCTTCGGGTCTCAGGAAATCGAAATCGTAAAGCTCCCAGGCCAAGGTCTCCGTCCGGCGCCGGCCGAAGGTGAAATAAATGCAGGGCAAATGCCCTTCGTTTACGAGGTGCCGCATCAGTCCGTCGAGGCGGTTGGGTTTGGCCTTGAGCCAAATCCCCCTGCGCCTTTCGCGCGCCGTCATGGACCAGCTTTCCCGCCCCAGATAGCCTTCCTTTTTCAAGGATTCATTGTTTTTGAGGATTTTCCCCTGGCATTGGAACAGGTGCGTGAGCGGGACCGGCCGGTGGGATTCCGCGATCACTTCGATGGGACGCTCGTGCACCGAACGGATCCACTCGGCCAATTCCTGGACGTTCGGCACCGTCGCGCTCAGGCACAGGAGTTTCACGTGCGGCGGGGAAAACATGATGGCCTCCTCCCAGACGGTTCCCCTTTCCTGATCGTCCAGGTAGTGGACCTCGTCGAAAATGATCCAGGACGTGTTGGCGAGGCGGCGGGGGTCTTCGAAGAGGGTGTTCCGGTAGATCTCCGTGGTCATGATGCGGATGGGGGCGTCGGGATTGATGGCCACGTCGCCGGTGAGGATGCCGATCTTGGATTCGCCGAAGCGTTCCCGGAAATCGCGGAATTTTTGGTTGCTCAGGGCCTTGATCGGGGCCGTGTAGATGGCCTGCTCGTTGCGGGCCATGGCCTTTTCGATGGCTTATTCCGCGATGAGGGTCTTTCCGGCGCCGGTGGGCGCCGCGACGAGCAGTGAAGTCTCCGCGTCGATCGTCCGAATGGCCTGGGCTTGAAAAGGGTCGTAAGAAATCATCGGAGGGAAGGCACGGCGCGGTTCAACTCCTCCTGCATCCTGCCGCGGACCGATTCCTTCAAGCGCTCAAAATCTCCCGAGAAATAGGCCGGGTTCACCGGGTCGAGGACCGTCATTTGGATGGACACCTTGTCACTCAGGACGACCTTTCCTTTGGCGAGCGCGGTCTGGGTGCCGGAGATCACGACCGGCAAAATCGGGATGCCCAGTTCAACCGCCATTTTGAAGGCGCCGTTTTTGAATTCTCCGAGGCGGCCGTCCCGGCTGCGCGTGCCTTCCGGAAATATGAGGACGGACATGCCCCGACGGAGCCATTGCTTCGCCAGATCGTAGGTTTCCCGGATGCTGGCGTGCTTGCCCCGCTCCAGCCGGATATATCCGATGAGGCTCATGTTCCAGCCGAAGAAGGGAACGCGGAAGAGCTCGGCCTTGGCGATCCATTTGAATTGCATGCCCAAATGATAAACACAAAGGATGTCGGTCATGCTGGAGTGGTTGGCAATGAGAAGATAAGGCGCGTCCCGCCGGATCTTTTCCTTGCCGGTGATGTTCAGTTTCCAATAGGGGTTGGCGTTCAAGATGACGGTGCCCCAGAAGACCGCGATCTTGTGGGCCCACCGGCGCTGGGGATCGAGGGGGCCCAGCACGACGGAGGCGAAGAAAATGGGCGGCGTGACGGCGATCGTCAAAAGAACGATGAGGCACCACATGGCTCCGGAGACGATCCAGGCGGCTAATTTCCTAAACATGCGTGAAGTATAACAAAAAATGCCGCGGAAGAACAAAAAGTTGTAAATGCCTTCCCGAATGGCTAAAATCAACCATGCCCGGTTTGACCGCACAGGATTTGATGAGCGTCTCTGCGATGATGGTCCCCCAGGAGATGCGCCTTTTTGAGCTGGCCGGGCTTTTTCGCTCCAAGCGCATCAGCGGCGCGCCGGTGGTCGACGAAAACGGCCGTTTGATCGGCGTGGTCACGATCACCGACTTGTTGAAATACCTTGAGAACATCCGCGCCGGCCTTCTGCACAACCGGAACTTCCTCGACGAATTGGGCGAGCAGCGGCTCAAGGTGCGGGTGAAAGACATCATGACGCGCGACGTGATGACCGTCCAAAAAAACACTCCCCTCACGACCATCCTGGATCTCATGCTGGGCAAGAACATCCACACCATTCCCGTGATGTCGGAGGACGGTTCCGAGATCGCCGGCATCATCGGCCGGCATGATTTGGTCCTCGCTTCCTTGATCGGCACTTGGAGTTGATCCTGCCATGGCGAAGATCCGCCAGGAGAAAGATTCGCTCGGCGCCCGCGCGGTCCCCGGCGACGCTTACTATGGCATTCAAACCTGCCGGGCGCTCGAAAATTTCCCCATCAGCGGTTTGCGCGCCCATCCCCGTTTCTTAGAGGCCTTCGCCGTCGTCAAAAAGGCCTGCGCCTTGGCCAATCAAAAGGCGGGCGTGCTTGACCGCCGCCGCGCGCGTGTCATCGTCCGCGCCTGCGACGAAGTTCTGCGCGGGCGTCTGGCGGATCAATTCCCCGTCGATGTCTTCCAAATGGGGGCGGGCACCGCCTTCAACATGAACTTCAACGAGGTCCTCGCCAATCGGGCCAATGAAATGTTGGGGAAGCCCAAAGGCCGCTATGAGCCCGTCCATCCCAATGACCACGTGAACATGTGCCAATCCACGAATGACACGTTTCCCACGGCCATGCGCCTGGCGAGCCTATTGATCTTGCGCGATCATTTCCTGCCCGAAGTGGAAAGACTCGCCGAATCTTTCGCCGCGAAAGGCCGGCAATTCGATGCGGTCCTCAAATCGGGCCGCACGCATCTGCAGGACGCCGTTCCCATCCGG